>CAKSHV010000009.1 GCA_934457515.1 uncultured Clostridia bacterium | reverse complement strand
TGGTTGCTTTTTTTGCATACTCCCAAGTATCGCAAAGGCGAATATTATTTTTCTCAATGAGTATCTCATTACTGAACCCAAGAATATAGCGTAAGCAAATTCGGTATATAATTCCTATTGGGGACAACCGTAACGCTGACACGAAAAGTCCAACTGTTGACACGAAAGGGTAAACAATTGACACGAAAGGTCGGGGTAAAATTTTACGGTTTCATTTTTTGATTGAAACGGATAATTTTAGGCAAATTCGGCATAAAAAATGTGCTGCCGATAAGGAAAAAACATTATCGCTTGGCAACACTTTTACACGATGTATTCCGAAAACCGCACAGGCGAAAGGTTTCTTTGAAACCGAAAGAAAAGAACCTCAAGGTTTCTATCAACCTTGAGGTTCTTATTTGGCACGCCCGGAGGGATTCGAACCCCCGACCTCATGGTTCGTAGCCATGCACTCTATCCAGCTGAGCTACGGGCGCGTGTTTCACTTATTTTTTTCAGCCTAATTATTCTACCACATCTTTTCGAAAAAATCAAGAGGTATTTTAAAATTTTTTAAAAATATTTTCAAAAGGTGTTGCCATATCGGTTCGAATATGGTAAAATATATCCTGTAAATGTATGTAATAACTGACGAAACAACATTTTAAACTATATATTTGAAAGGATGGAGCGTACCATGTCAGGACATTCCAAGTGGAACAACATTAAAAACAAAAAGGAGAAGAGCGACAGCCAGCGCGCGAAAATTTTCACCAAATTCGGCAGAGAAATCGCGGTTGCTGTTAAGGAAGGCGGTCCCGACCCGGACGCAAACGCAAAATTAAGAGATGTCATTGCCAAGGCAAAGGCGCAGAATGTGCCGAACGACAATATTGCGCGCAGCATTAAAAAAGCGGCGGGCGATAACGGCGGTGCAAACTACGAAAGCATTATATACGAAGGCTACGGTCCGAGCGGCGTTGCCGTAATTGTTGAAGCTTTAACCGAAAACAGAAACAGAACTGCATCGGATGTTCGCCACTGCTTTGACAAATGCGGCGGCAATCTGGGAACGGTCGGCTGCGTTAGTTTTATGTTTGATAAAAAAGGCGTTATTGTTATCGACAATGAAGAGGGCGATTTGGAAGAAGACGCTGTGATGATGGACGCATTAGACGCCGGCGCAAGTGATTTTTCCGCAGAAGACGGCTATTTTGAAATTTTAACCGAACCCGATGAATTCGGCGTGATATGCGACGCTTTGGAGCAAAAAGGCTACAAATTCACCGAGGCAGAGGTGGAATATGTTCCGCAGACAACCGTTCAGCTGACCGATGAAGACGCGGTTAAAAACATGAACAAGTTAATTGATATGTTAGAAGACAGCGACGATGTGCAGAACATTTCCCACAACTGGGAGGAATAATGCCAAATGGCGAAATTAAATATTGTGCTTATCGAACCGCAGATTCCGCAAAACACCGGGAATATTGTGCGTACCTGTGCCGCAACCAATTCGGTTTTGCATCTTGTCGGTCCGATGGGATTTAAAATTGAAGATAAAAAATTAAAACGGGCGGGGCTTGATTACTGGCACTTAATGGAAATTCATACCTATGAAAGCTCGGCGGAGTTTTTTGAAAAAAACGCGGGCGGTCATTTCTATTATTACACCACAAAGGGCTTAAATCGGCACACCGATGTGTCATACCCCGACAATTGCTATCTTGTCTTCGGCAGAGAAGACGCGGGTTTGCCCGAGGAACTTTTACACGAAAATAAGGAGCATTGCGTTCGCGTTCCCATGCAGAATGATGCGCGCAGCCTAAACCTGTCCAACACGGTTGCGATTGCGGTTTACGAGGCGCTGCGCCAGTGGGATTACCCGGAACTGAAAACAGAAGGAAAACTTACGAAATATAATTGGTAAAAAACGAATAAGGATGGTGTTTTATTATGAAATTCGGTGTTTGCTTGGGCGTAAATTCGGAAACAATAGATATGGCAGAGCAAATTATAAAGCTTGGCTATGACTATATTGAAACCAATGTCGGTTGTGTTGTTACCATGACCGATGAAGAGGTTGACCGCGTGGCAAAACTGCAGCAGGAAAAGGGTATTTTAACGCCATGCGCCAATTTGCTTTTCCCGGGCGATATGTTAAAACGTGAAATTCATTTGGTTGGCCCTAAGCGCGATGTTACATGGGAAAACGAATACATTAAAATGCTAATGCCGCGCTGTGCAAAGCTTGGGCTTAAAACGCTTGTCTTTGGCTCGGGCACGGCAAGAAGTGTGCCGGACGGGTATGATTCCGACAAAGCGTTTGAAGAACTTGTTGACTTGTGCCACCGTTTAAGCAGCGGTGCTGCCCCTTATGGTATTACCATTGTAATCGAACCGCTGCAGCGCAAGGAATGCAACATGATTACAACGGTTTTGGAGGGCTTAAAGCTGGTTCAGGCTGTAAACCGCGAAAATGTAAAACTGCTTGCGGACATTTTCCACGTGTATGCAAACGGCGAATCAATTGATTTTCCGCCGGAAGTGTATGAAAATTTATATCACGTGCATTATGCAAACACCGACGACCGTATGTTCCCCTCAAAAGTTACGCCCGATTTAAAGGATTTTTCCGAGCGCTTAAAGCAGGGCGGATACGACAGAACAATCAGCTTAGAGGGCGGAACGGTTGACCGCGTGAGAGATGCAGAAAAATCACTGTCCGTACTGAATAAACTTTTTAAAGACTGAGGCGATACATTATGAGAATTGTTATTGTAACGGGAATGTCGGGAGCCGGAAAATCCAGTGCCATGAAATGCCTGGAGGATTTCGGTTATTACTGCATAGACAACATGCCGCCGATTTTAATTCCGAAATTTGTTGAAATATCCATGAATGCGGGCGGAACGATTGATAAGGTTGCACTTGTAACCGACATCAGAAGCCGTTCGCTGTTTTCCGACCTTACCAAAACCCTTGACGAAATGCAGACGGGCGAGCATGCCTGTGAGGTTTTGTTCTTAGACGCGTCGGACGATGTTTTGATTAAACGTTACAAAGAAACAAGACGGCAGCATCCGCTTTCGCCCGACGGAAAAATCATTGAGGGCATTAACCGCGAGCGCGAGCTTATGGCGTCTGTCCGTCAGCGTGCCGACCATATTATTGACACCACAAACATGTTAACGCGCGATTTGCGCGAAGAGCTGTCTAACATATATGTTGCGGGCGGCAATTACGACGGCTTGATTTTAGATGTCATGTCCTTTGGTTATAAATACGGAATCCCGAACGATGCGGACTTGGTTTTAGACGTCCGTTTTCTGCCGAATCCTTTCTACGTAACCGAATTAAAGCACCAGACGGGCTTAAACAAGCCGGTGCAGGATTTCGTGCTTTGCCACGAACAGACACAAACGTTTTTGGATAAAATCACCGATTTGCTGGAATATTTGATTCCGTTTTACCGCGAAGAGGGAAAAAATCAGCTGGTTATCGCAATCGGCTGCACGGGCGGCAAACATCGCTCGGTTACCATAACCGAGGTGATGAGCAAGCGTTTAAAGGCGCTGAATCACCGCGTGCTGACCCATCACCGCGATATTGAAAAAGACAGCAGATAGACGATTTTATACAGTACAAAAATACTGCGCCTTATGTTTTTCAAAATATAGGGCGCGTTTTTCACATAGAACGCATAGAAAAGGGGGCATAACATGTCTTTCACATCGGATATTAAAAACGAGCTTTGCGCATATCAAACCAAAAAGGCATGTTGTGCCTTTGCAGAGCTTTCTGCCATTGTATGCTTCGGCGCGCACATTCGGGATAATTGCCTGGTTCTCCGCACCGAGAACAAATCGTTTGCCGAGCGGATTTCAAGCTTGACACATCGCGTTTTCGGATTTAGAGCGGTTATTATAACCAAGGCAACTCCCGGTCTGTTTGAAGTGCAGATTGCAAACGAAGAAACACTCCCACGCGTTTTAGAGGCGTTCGGCATGGTTAAAAATTCGCGCGATATGAAAAACTTTGTTGCGTTTTCACTGCCCGATTCGGTTTCGGAAAAGCCTTGCTGTATGCATGCCGTGTTTCGCGGCGCTTTTTTAACCTGCGGTTCGTGCGCCGAGCCGGAAAAACGCTATCATTTAGAGATTTCCACCAATCATTTTCGGTTAAGCAAAACTCTTTTGAAAATGATGGAAGAAAACGATATCCGCGGCAAAATCATCACGCGCAAGGCAAACTATGTGGTATACTTAAAGGGCGCGGACTACATTCACGATTTTTTGGGCTATGCGGGCGCCATGAAATCGGTTGTTGCTTTAGAGGAAACGCGCGTTACGAAGGATTTTAAAAATAACATTAACCGCAAAGTGAATTTTGAACTTGCAAACCTCACAAAAAGCATCAATGCGGGCGCAGAGCAGGCTGAAGCTATTCGGTTTATTGAAGATACCGTCGGCATTTCATCGCTCGATGACAGCTTAAAAGAGGTTGCCTATTTAAGGCTTGAAAACCCGGACGCGTCGCTTTCCGAGCTTTTAAAGCTTTTGTCTGAACCAATCAGCAAGTCGGGACTGAATCACCGATTAAAGAAGCTTTCAGACATTGCCGAGCGCCTGAAAAGGAGGAAACGGCTATGAGTTTTGTTCATTTGCATGTGCACTCGGAATACAGTTTGTTAGACGGCGCATGCCGCGTGACCGAGCTGGTTGACCGCGCAAAAGAAATGGGGCAGACCGCCGTTGCCGTAACCGACCACGGTGTGATGTTTGCCATTGCGGATTTTTATAAATACGCCCTGTCTAAAGGCATAAAGCCGATTATCGGGTGCGAGGTATACACTGCAATCGGCTCTATGTATGAAAAGACCGTCACCGACGAGAATCGGTACGGGCATTTGGTGCTACTTGCCGAAACGGACGAGGGATATCATAATTTAATGAAAATCGTGTCCGAGGGATTTGTGCACGGATTTTACTATAAACCGCGCGTCGACAAGGCGTGCTTAAAAAAATATGCCAAAGGCATTATTGCACTTTCCGCCTGTCTTGCCGGCGACATTCCGCGGCATCTTTTGGCAGACGATTATGAGGGCGCAAAAAAAGAAGCGCTTGAATTTGTCGATATTTTCGGCAAAAATAATTTCTTTTTAGAGCTGCAAAACCACGGAATTAAAGAGCAGGAAAAGGTGAATGCCTATTTAATTCGGCTCGGCAAAGAATTAAACCTGCCTTTTGTCGTAACCAACGACGCGCATTATTTGAAAAAGGAAGACGCCAAGGTTCAGGACCTTTTGATGTGTATTCAAATGCGCAAAACAGTAGCCGATACCGACCGTATGAAGTTTGAAACAGATGAGTTTTATTTAAAAAGCGAGGAAGAGATGCGCGCGCTGTTTTCGTCGTTGCCCGAGGCTGCGGACAACACGGTTAAAATTGCGGAGCGCTGCAATGCAAAGCTTGATTTTTCAACCCGCCATCTGCCTGATTTTCCGCTGCCGGAGGGAACTTCGCATGCAGAGTATTTAAGAAATTTGTGTATGACGGGCTTAAAAGAACGCTATGCGGATTATAAAGAAAACCTGCCCCGGCTGGAATATGAGCTTTCGGTTATTGAAAACATGGGTTTTGTGGACTACTTTTTGATTGTGTGGGACGTGATTCGGTTTGCCAGAAGCCAAAACATTCCGGTCGGCCCCGGGAGAGGCTCGGCGGCGGGCAGCCTTGTTTCGTACTGCCTTAAAATAACCGATATCGATCCGATCCGGTATCAGCTGCTGTTCGAGCGGTTTTTAAACCCCGAGCGCGTGAGTATGCCGGATATCGATATGGATTTTTGCTATATCCGCCGTCCTGAGGTGATTGAATATGTCACAAATAAATACGGGAGCGACCATGTGGCGCAGATTATCACGTTCGGAACCCTTGCGGCGCGCGCCGCGGTGCGCGATGTCGGCAGAACGCTCGGCATGCCCTACAGCGCGGTGGACACGGTTGCAAAGCTTATTCCGCACGACTTAAATATTACTCTTGACGGCGCCATTGCGGCAAACGACCAACTAAAAGCGCTTATGCGCGAAAACAGACAGGTTTTAGAGCTGATGGAACTGTCTAAAAAAATTGAGGGTATGCCGCGCAACGCGTCAACCCATGCGGCGGGCGTTTTAATAACCGGCAAGCCCACCATGGAGTATGTGCCTCTTTATTTAAACGATACATCGGTCACCAGCCAGTACACCATGACTCGCTTGGAAGAACTTGGACTTCTTAAAATTGACTTTTTGGGGCTCCGCACGCTGACCGTGATTGACAATGCCGTGCGCCTCGTGCGAAAAAGAGGAATTACGCTTGATATAGAGCACATTCCGCTTGATGACGAAAAGGTGTATGCCATGCTGTCTGCAGGCGAAACGGACGGTGTGTTTCAAATGGAAAGCAGCGGCATGCGACGCTTTCTGCGCGATTTAAAGCCCGCATCGCTCGAAGAAATCATTGCGGGAATCTCGCTTTACCGCCCGGGTCCGATGGATTCGATTCCAACCTACATTAAAAATAAAAAACACCCGAACGAGGTTACCTATCTGCACCCGAAATTAAAAGAAATTTTAGAGGTTACATACGGTTGCATTGTGTATCAGGAGCAGGTTATGCAGATTGTACGTTCCCTTGCGGGCTTTTCCATGGGCGGAGCGGACGGTGTTCGGCGCGCCATGTCCAAAAAGAAAACGGACGTGATGAATGCCGCAAGACAGGACTTTATTTACGGTTCTGAAGAAAAGGGGATTGACGGCGCAATTAAGCGCGGAGTTCCCGAACAGGTTGCGGCGGAGATTTTCGGGCAGATGAATGATTTTGGAAAATATGCGTTTAACAAGTCCCACGCTGCGGCATATGCGGTGGTTGCATACCGCACGGCATATTTAAAATGCCATTACCCGGTGGAGTTTTTCGCCTCACTGATGTCCAGCTTTAAAGACCGCATAACCAAAATTGCGGAATACATGCAGGTTTGCCGAAAATCGGGGATTCAGGTCCGTGTGCCCGATGTGAACAAAAGTTATTCCGATTTTTCGGTGGAGGAGAACTGTATTCGGTTTGGGCTTTCCGCTATTAAAAACGTGGGCGTCGGCGTGATTTCCGATTTGGTTGCCGAGCGGGAGCAAAACGGCGAATTTAAAACGTTTCACGATTTCTGCGTGCGCATGTGCAAATTTCAAAGCATAAATAAGCGCGCAGTGGAGGGCATGATTAAAAGCGGCGCGTTTGACGGGCTGGATTTAAACCGCGCCCAGCTGCTTTTAATGTATGAAGACGAGCTTGACCGCGCAAGCAGCGAGCAGAAAACCGTTGCGGCGGGGCAGATATCTTTTTTTGATACCGAAACCGAAGAACCCGCGCTGCAAAGCCATATTCCAAACGTGGAAGAACTGGATTTAACGGTGCGCCTTGCCCAGGAAAACGAGTTTATGGGCGTTTATATTTCGGGGCACCCGGTTGATAAATTCGAAGAGCAGCTTATGGGAAAAACCAATGCCGATACCCTTAAAATCCGCGAAAGTTTTGAAGAACAGATGGACGGCAGAGGCGGCGCGCTTTCGGACGGCGCGTATGTTACCGTTGCGGGTCTGATTGAAAACGTGCAGGTGAAAATAACCCGCAGAAACGAAAAAATGGCAATTCTAACCCTTTCCGACCGCTACGGTATGATAGAGGTTTTGCTGTTTTCCCGCCTGTATCAATCCTTTGCAAACGTTTTAAACAAGGGGAGTGTGGCGGTTTTCAGCGGACGGCTCAGTTTCCGCGAGGACAAAGACGTAAGCCTTGTTTGCGAAAATGTGTATTCGGTTCAAAACGCGCCGAATTTGGCACGGCTGTATTTAAAAATTACGGATAAAAACCGTGAAAACACGAAAGAGATTCTTTCCGTTTTGGAAAAGAATCACGGAAACACGCCGGTTATTTTTTATGACGAGCAGAAAAAGCAGAGCCGACAGGCACCCGCAAACTATTGGGTGCGGCTTTCAAACGCGCTGCTTTTAAATTTAAAAGACTATCTTGACGAATCGGAAATTAAAATTGTTGAGCGCGCGGAGAGCACGCAGAGAAATCGGAAAGGATAAACGGACATGACAGTATGCTTTACAGGGCATCGGCCGCAAAGCCTGCCCTTTGGTTTTGACGAATCGCACCCTGACTGTTTGGCAATAAAATCAAAATTAAAAGACGAAATTGAAAGGCAGATTGAAAAGGGCGCAGACTCGTTTTTAAGCGGCATGGCGCTCGGCGTGGATATGTGGGCGGCAGAGGCTGTGCTTGAATTAAAGATGAAAAAATATCCTTTTCTTTCTCTCACTGCGGTTATTCCGTGCCCGAATCAGTCATTAAAGTGGAATAAGGACTGCAAAAGGCGGTATGATGAAATTTTGAACGCGTGCGACGAAAAAATTGTGACCAGTCCCGCATATTTTACGGGCTGTATGCATGTGCGGAATAAATACATGGTTGATCGGTCGGACGTTTTGATCGCGGTTTACAACCAAAGTGAAAAGGGCGGCACGGCGTCTACCGTTCGCTATGCGAAAAAGAAGTGCAAAGAGATTGTTGAGATACTTATATAAAAAAGCGATTCGCTTAGCGAATCGCTTTTTTCATTTGAATTATTTTACAGGAACTAATTTTTCCTTACCGCCCATATACATTCTGAGTTTTTCAGGAATGTTTACGGTGCCGTCTGCCTGAAGGTTGTTTTCAAGGAAGGCAATCAACATTCTCGGCGGTGCAACAACGGTGTTGTTTAAGGTGTGGGCAAAATATTTTTTGCCGTCCGCACCGGTTACTTTAATGCCCAGGCGTCTTGCCTGCGCGTCGCCCAAGTTCGAGCACGAACCAACCTCAAAATATTTCTTTTGGCGGGGCGACCATGCCTCAACGTCTAAGGATTTAACTTTAAGGTCTGCCAAATCACCCGAGCAGCACTCTAACGTGCGAACCGGAATGTCTAATGTGCGGAAGAAGTCAACGGTGTTTTTCCACAAAACATCATAGTATTTCGGGCTTTCTTCCGGCTTGCAGACAACAATCATTTCCTGCTTTTCAAACTGGTGGATTCTGTATACACCGCGTTCTTCAATGCCGTGCGCGCCCTTTTCCTTGCGGAAGCAGGGGGAGTAAGAGGTCAGGCACTTCGGCAGCTCTTCCTCAGGCGTAAATGTGTTTATAAATTTACCGATCATGGAATGTTCGCTGGTGCCGATTAAATAAAGGTCTTCGCCCTCGATTTTATACATCATGGCGTCCATTTCTTCAAAACTCATAACACCCTCAACAACGCCGCGGCGAATCATGTAAGGCGGAATAACATAGGTAAATCCGCGGTCAATCATAAAGTCGCGCGCATAAGACAAAATAGAGGAGTGCAGGCGTGCAATGTCGCCCATCAGATAATAAAAACCGTTGCCCGCAACCGAACCTGCAGCGTCTAAATCGATGCCGTTAAAGGTTTTCATAATATCGGTGTGGTAGGGAATTTCAAAATCGGGTACAACCGGCTCGCCGAACCGCTCGATTTCAACGTTTTTGCTGTCGTCCTCGCCAATCGGAACGGAGGGGTCGATAATATTCGGAATTACCATCATAATTTCGCGGATTTTAGCGGCATATTCGCCCTCTAATTTTTCACATTCCGCAAGACGTTCGGAATATTCCGCAACCTTGGCTTTTTCTGCCTCGGCTTCTTCTTTTTTGCCCTGTGCCATGAAATTTCCGATGTTTTTGGAAACTTTATTTCTGGTGGCACGAAGATTATCTGCCTCGGACTTGTTTGCGCGGGACAGCTCGTCCAAACGAATGACCTCGTCAACCAGCGGCAGCTTTTTATCCTGGAATTTTTTACGGATATTCTCCTTAACAATTTCGGGATTTTCTCTTAAAAATTTAATGTCAATCATTTTCAAACACCTCTTCAGTGAATTATCTTAAAAATTATATCACATTTAAAGGAAAAAAGCAAGTATAAATCCAAAATTTAGCCGAATACGCGGCGTACCGCCTCCAAATACCCGTAGCCGTACACATTATCGGGCTCAAGATAGCTCGTTTCGGTCCATTCGTTCCAGCTGTTTATCGTTACCATGGGCGCGCCGTGCTTTTCGGCATACGCCTTTGCGATTCTAAGCGCCGATTCAAAATTTTCGGGCGTATTGCCCTCCATAACCGTGCCGTGGGGGCGGATAAAACGCGGATTGTTGTCCCAGCCGATGGAAACGTGCGGAAAATAGGGAATCTTAAAGCTGTCCTCTATTTTTTTATACTCACTTTTCATGTCGGCGACCGCTTTTAAGTAGCCGTGCGCCACATCGGCAAAGTGCACAAACTGATAGTGGGTGAGGGAGGAAAAACCTAAATCTAAGGCAATTTCGGGGGTTACTTCCTCAATTTTGCTGTCAACACCCGAAAGATTCAGTGCGTTTTTGCCCCATTTGATAAACTGAAAATGAACGCCCGAAAATCCGCGCTTTGCAGCCTCGTTATTCAGCCACGACATGTTTTCTTTAGTTTTTTCATAGCCGCCCAAGCCTTGCATGAAGTTTTGCATGTCATAGATGGCGATAATCGGCTTGTTGTCAATTAAATAGTAGTTCGGCTGCGTGAAATAATTTTCAATCCAGCGCTTGCCGATTGCTTTAAACTGCTTTTCGGTAACCGCGCCCTGCCAAACCACCGTTTCGTGCTGCGCGGAATTTCGAATATCCCAGGTGTAATTCGCGTCATGGTTTGCCCACATGAGATAAAATTTCATTTTATTGCGGTTTCTTGCTTTTAAAAAACCGTCATTTAAACAGTTCTCCAAAAACGGACGGTCGTCGTACCAATACCAGTCGTAGATAAAGGTGTTTACGCCGTGCGAAACCGCTGCCTCGATTTCCATTTCCATTTCCATAACAAACGGGTCTGCCTCGTTTGCATATCCCCACAGCGGCTTTCTGCCCCAGTCATAGCCATTTTCTTTTATTTTCGCATTTTTAACAGTTTGCCATTCGCCGATGCCCTCGGGCCAGAAAATGCGGGACCGCGGTTCGTCGCCTGTGTAGGCAGGCCATATGTATGCCGCAACATCTATTTTTTGCATGTTCATTCTCCTTATCTCTTTTTTAAAAATTATATGCCGATAAAAATAAAAAGTCAAGATGAAAAATCATAAAAAATTGCAAAAAAAACGGCTGCTTCCGCAGCCGCCAAAAAAGGGAGTGTTTGAAATGAAAAACTATACAGTTCCATTATAGAGGAAATGTAAGGGGGGCGGACATCCGGGGGATGTTCCCGCAAGCGGGAATTTTAATAAGGATTTGAGGAGTTTTTTTCGAATGTCCGTTCCTTATTTCCTTCTACACTTATAATTATACATACCGATATGAAAATCTTTTGATTAATTTGTGAAAAATGTTTGAAATTTTGAAAAAGATGTGGTATACTATATGCATTGGTGCATTTTTTTGCCAATTTTGGGGAATTATTTTGCGCTTTAAATCGCATGATAATAAATAAAATGAAGGGGTTTGAAGTATGGAAAGAGAAAAATTAGGATCAAGGCTTGGCTTTATTCTGCTGTCTGCAGGATGTGCCATCGGCTGCGGAAACGTATGGAAGTTTCCGTGGATGTGCGGACAGTACGGCGGAGGTATATTTGTTTTAATCTATTTAATCTGCCTGATTGTTATGGGCATTCCGGTTATGACCATGGAATTTTCACTCGGGCGCGCGTCGCAGGCGAGTCCCGTCCGTATGTACAGAAAATTGGAAAAACCCGGCACAAAATGGCACATTCACGGTTATGCCGCTTTAATCGGAAATGTGTGCCTTATGGCGTTTTACACCGTTGTATGCGGCTGGATGATTTGCTATTTTGTAAAATTCTTAACAGGCGCAAACGCTGAAATCGGGTTTGTGTCCATGATTACCAATCCGGGGCTAAATGTAACCTATCTTGCAATTACGGTGGCGCTTGGATTTGGCATTTTGTGCTTTAATCTGCAGGGCGGCTTGGAGCGCGTGACCAAATACATGATGATGATTTTGTTTGTTTTAATGATTGTTCTTGCGGTGCACAGCGGTTTGCTTTCCGGTGCGGCGGAGGGCTTAAAATTCTACCTTGTGCCCGATATTTCCAAAATTAACGGAACCGTAATCGTTAATGCCATGAATCAGGCGTTCTTCACGTTAAGCCTTGGCATCGGCTCGATGGCGATTTTCGGCAGCTACATCGGAAAAGACCATTCACTTTTAAGCGAGTCGCTGAACATTGTATTCTTAGACACCTTTGTTGCGGTTGTTTCGGGTTTGATTATTTTCCCCGCATGCTTTACGTTTAATGTGGAAGTCGGCGCGGGTCCGAGCCTTTTGTTTGACACCATGGCGTCGGTATTTAACAACATGGCGGGCGGCCGCTGGTGGGGCGCGTTGTTCTTCTTATTTATGGTATTTGCCTCGCTTTCAACCGTGCTTGCGGTTTGTGAGAATATTGTGGCATGCGTTCGTGAAATGACCGGTTGGAGCAGACCGAAAGCCTGCCTGATTTGCGGCATCGGTATTTTCCTGCTTGGATTAACCACCGCGCTTGGTTACAGCACATTCTCCGGCTTCGTTCCGTTTGCACCCGGCAGTGCATGGCTTGATTTGTGGGACTTTTTGGTAAGCACCAATCTGTTGCCGCTCGGTTCTTTGGTTTTAACCCTTTTCTGCTGCAACAAGCGCTACGGCTGGGGCTGGGATGCGTTTAAAGCAGAGGCGAACGAGGGCAAAGGCTTGAAAGTTAAGGACTGGATGCGGCCCCTTTTCACCTATGTGATTCCCGCGGCGATTATCTTGCTTTACATCTACGGCCTTGTAACATTTAACTGGAAATAAAATGATAATAAAAGCGTCTGACAGATATCCGTCAGACGCTTTTTTTTTGCAAACATGCTTTTTTAGTCTAAATTTTTCCGCCGGTTTAATAC
>CAKSHV010000008.1 GCA_934457515.1 uncultured Clostridia bacterium | reverse complement strand
TTTCCTGCCAGGCATAGGCGTTAAACCCTTGCTCGGTCAGGAAATTTTTCTTTGCGTGGTCACCGATGCCTAAAATGTCGCAGTCGGTTTTCTGCGTTTTATACAAAAAATTCAAAATGCGTTTTTTTAGCGCTGTGCACAAAACCTGTTCGGCTTTTTCGCTGCTTGCAATCAGCTCGGCGCCGGTTACCGCTTCGCCCGTGAGGGAAAGTGAAACAGAAATGTTCGGTTTATCGCCGGTTTGAACGCGAAATGCAGGCGGCAGACGTGCGTCCAGGCGAAAAACGCCTTCTTCCGTTTCAAACTTCAAGTCGGTAAATTCGTTTTTTAAAAGGTTGTAAATCACGGCGTCTTCCGCAAAATAATGCGCCTGCATGCGGTCGTTTTTGATAATTGCCATGCCGTCGGTTTGCAAAACCGTGTCGTAGGTTAAATAGGGAAGCGGAAAGTCGCTTTTTCCGTCAAAAAATTCGCCTGCCTGCTGCCGCACCGAATACACCGACTCGGCGTTTGAAAAATAGTCCTCGTAATAGCGGGAGGGGTTTAATTCAAGCGGGGTGGATACGGCACTTAAACAGTTTTTCGCCTTGCCCTTGCACACTGCAAGACAGGTGTCAGGGCGAATGTCAAGCGCCTCGCGCAAATCCGTGCGGTAAGCGGAAAGTCCCTCTTTTGCAATGTCTTCCGAAAAAACAATAAGCTTAATGTGCGACAGGTCGGTGATTTTTGCCATTTTATCGTTTGCCATGTCGGCGGCAAGGTGGACCGTGTTTGTTTCAAATGTGACGGACGATAAAGGCGAACCCTCGCCGCCCGAAGAATCCGCACCGCCGCTTATGTTAAGGGGAACGGCATATTGAAAAGTAACGAGCGTGGCATCGTCCGTGCCCTTGTCAATTCCGATTGCAACCACATACGCCAAATCGTCAATCTCGGTCGAATCGTAACAGCCTGCGATAAACAAGCAGAAAAAGACGGGCAGTAAAATCAGTGCTTTTCGCATGGCACATCCTCCTTTTTATGCTTGGCCTGCGGTTTAAAACACGCAAAACAAACGGGCAGCAAGAACGGAATGACCCATAAAATTTTTTGCATGTTTTGAATGACGAACTGTTCTTCAGGATTGAAAAAACTTATCTCCGCAAAGGACAGAATAATCAGCGCAATCGGGATAATTAAAGGCTTTACGTGCGGTACTTTAAAGGTTTTTGCGAAGATGAAAGCGGAAAAATAAATGACAGAGGCAAGGTATAGCATGCCGGCTGTTGCATATAAAAGCAAAAACAGCGAGTCGGTGCGGCTGAAAAAGCTTGCACGGATAACCGAAAACACAGGCAGAGTCTGCGCTTTGCCGCCGATTAACAAAAATCCGCCGATGACAAAAAGGTAGTACGCAAACGACGCCGAAAGGGCGCTGAATCCCACTTTTTTTATCGGTGCGTTTGTAAAGGCGGGCAGAAAGAAAAGCACAAGTGACTCAAACAGCGAGGAAAGCAGAAAAAATCCGCTGCCGAACACCGCATAAAATCCTTTTCCCAAAACGGGTGTGAGCCCCGTAAACCGAAAGGATTTTGCGCTTAACAGCACAAGGACAATCAAAACGGTGTATAACAAAGGCACAAAAAAGCCGTGTGTTTTTCCGACGCTTTTTAAGCCTGTCCGCGCGCAGAGTACAGAGGAAATGCCGAGGGGCAGTGCAAGAAAAACCAGCGGCGTTTTGGGGTATGCCATGGCTTTTGCATAGTATAAAATGCGGCTGAACGTCACAGCACCGCAAAACACCAAAAGCAGGCAGGAAAGCGCGCCGAAAACGGCGCGGACAAATGGATTTCCGATAAGTGAAAAAACGGGTTTTCCGCCGCTTTTTTTCACATAAATGCCAAACACCAAAAACGCAAGCACAAATATAAAACAAACGGTTATCAATGCGCCGCTGCCCGAATTTTCGGCAAAAATCAAGGGGGTCAGCAAAAACAGCTTGCAGCATAAGAGATTGATAATCAGCACGGTTGCCTCAAAACCCGAAAGTTTATACGTTGTCATTCTTTATCCACCCACTTTCTGCTGATGTCTGCCTGAACGCGCGTTTTCTGCGCGTTGACATAGGAATGGCGGAATTCGTGTTTCCAAATCGGGCGGCGGAACAGATAGGAAAGGGCACTTTCGCGGTTGTCGCCCGCAAGGGCAGTCAGCAGTGGGACACCCAGAGAATTTACCGCAGATAACATGGCGGCGTGCAGGAAAATGCCTGCCGCAATGCCGAAAAATCCCCAAACCGCGCCCAGGAGAATGTAAATGTAGCGCGCAAAACGGAATGTGAAATTTAGGGCATAGTTCGGCGTTGCAAACGAGCCGATACCGGTCAGCGACACGATGATTATGGCAATGGGGCTGACGAGGTTTGCCGAAACCGCCGCCTGCCCGACAACCAACCCGCCGATGATTCCTACCGTTGAGCCGATGGGTGAGGGAACACGCAAGCTTGCCTCGCGGATAATGTCAAATGCAATTTCCATCAGCAAAAGCTCAAACAGGGCGGCAAAGGGCACCGCCTCGCGCGCTGCCTCAATGGCAAAAAGCAGGTCCGCGGGAATCATTTCGTGATGAAAGTTCACAATGGCGATGTATAATCCGGACAGTAAAAAGGACGAAACAATGCCGATTAGCCGAATAAACTTCATTAAAACGGCAAACGGAAACCGAACGTATTTGTCCTCGGTTGTGGTTAAAAAGTCGGCAAACGAAACGGGGGCGATTAACGCAAACGGACTGCCGTGCACAATCAGCGCGATTTTTCCCTCAATCAGTGCGGAGGACGTTTTGTCCGGGCGTTCGGTGGTTAAAAACTGCGGGGACAGGGCAAAAGTCGAATCTTCGATGAACTGTTCCAGCTCGCCGCATTCGTAAATATAGTCGGTGTCTATGTTTTTCAGGCGCTTTTTGATTTCTTCAACCAAGGCGGGATTTGCAATGTTTTTCATATACAAAAGCGCGCACGGCGTTTGGCTGACTTTCCCGACAGGCAATGTTTCGCACACCAGTGCGTCGCTGCGCACATTTTTGCGAATCAGCGCGGTGTTTACTTTATAGTTTTCGTTAAACCCCTCATGCGGGCCGTAGATAACGTGTTCGGTAACCGGCGCGTCGATTCCGCGGCGCTCCCACCCTTTTACGTCTAATGAAAATGCGGAATCCAAACCGTCAACAAACAAAAGGCAGTTGCCCATATTCACATCGTCAAAGGCGGATTTAAACGTGTCTGCGGTGGTCACCTGGTTGTTTAAAAGCAGGCTGTCGTGCAGGGTTTTAAAATCTGCTTCGGCGTTTGGCAGCAGCATAAGCGGGCCCAAAATGTCGGTGTTTACGCTGTCGTCTTTTACAAGACCTTCAATGAACAGTAAAAAAGCCTTTGTTTTACTGCCGATTTGAAATTCGCGCACTTTAATGTCTGCATTTTCGGGCAGAGAATATACGGCAGATACAAACTGTAGATTTTCATCATACCGCTTGGAAATGTGCCTTTCCGTGTTCGGCATTTCAAGCGTTTTGGGTGATGAATGGGTATCGAAAACGTATTTCGGCTGCTCGTCGTTTGGGGAATAGCAAAATATTTTTTTTAAGATATTTAGTGGTTTCATGCCTTTAGTATTTTCCTTTCTCTGCTAAACTATACATAATTTGAAGTAAAAAAGCGTATGATGGAACAGCGAAAAGAAATATGGAAAGGATGAACAAAATGGAGGTTAAAAAGGAAAGTTTAAGAATATCCGATGTACTTGGCACAAACAAGGGCAGAACAACGGCCGAAGCGGACATTATTGTGCCCGACACAAAGCCGGATGCGGTAAAGGTTGCGGAAAGCTATGCAACCTGTGTGATTACCGACTGTGAAGTGCAAAGCGAGCGCGTTTTGGTGTACGGCTCGGTGGATTTTAATGTGGTCTATCTTTCGGAGGACAACGAGGCAAAAGGAGTTGCGGCAAAATCGACTTTTACCGATGTGATTGACGTACCGGGTGCCGCGCCGGGCATGCGGTGCGATGTGCAATGTGCGGCGGACCGGGTGGAGTACAGGCTGTTAAACGGCAGAAAGATTACCGTTAAAGCGGCAATCGACCTAAACGCGTCGGTCATGAAGGAAAGTGAAATCGAGGCGGTTTCCGATTTGGAGGGAGACGAGATTGAAAAGCAGTTTAAAACTGTTCGATACATGAAAAACTGCGGCACGTTCCGCAAGCTGCTTTCGATAAACGAAAAGGTTGAAATTGCGCGTGAGCAGCCCGCCGTTCAGGAAATTTTGCGCATGGACGGCAAAATTTCCAACAAAAGCGTGAAAGTAATTAACAACAAAGTGATTGTTAAAGCGGACGCGGATGTTGTGATTTTATATGTGGACGATGCAGAGTTTAAGCCCTGTTCGGTATCTCTTTCGGTTCCGTTTACCGAAATTTTGGATATTGACGGTGTTACGGAAGACTGGTTTTTAACAAACAATATAGAAGTTTGCGGTTTTAAACATTCGTTAGAAGCGGACGAAGATGGAAAGGCACGACTGGTCGATTTGGAGATTACTGCCGAATGGCGCGCGGACGCGTTTGAGCCGTGCACGAAAACGCTGCTTTCCGATTGCTACGGTATTACGCACAAAACAAAAACCGTGTGCGCGATTGCGGATTTGCAGGAGAATGCGGGCGAGATTTATGTGCAGACCGGCGTGAAAGGCCGCTTGGATTTAAGCGGTGCGCCGGCAGTTGAAAAGGTCTATGATGTGGTATCAACCGCGCGGGTGGACAGTATTTCCAAAAGCGAAAGCAGTGTGACGGTAAAGGGTACGGCAGACGTGTATTTTATGTACATAACAGCCGACGATACGCAGCCGGTGTACAGCATAAAGCAGGAGATTCCGTTTGAAGAAACGGTGGCAAGCTCGGCAGGGAACGGTGCTGAGGCGTATGTAAACGCCTCTGTTACAGGCATGAGTTACACATTAAACGGCGACAGTACGGCGGATATCCGCGGAAACATTGAACTCAAAGGCTTGCTGCTGCAAAAAAAGGAAGAAAAGGTGATTACCGAGGCGGAGCTGACGGAGGAGAAAAACGCGCTGAAAGCGGCGTCGCTCACCGTTTGTTTTGCACAGGAAAACGACACACTGTGGGACGTTGCCAAGAGGTATTCCACTTCGGTTGCGGCAATTATGGAAGTAAACGGCTTAACCGAATCGACCCGCATAGCCGGCAAACGGCTGATTGTACCGAAGTACAGATAACTTTCGAATATCTGTACCCCTAAAAATGCGGCGATTTTATCAATGCGAAAAAATCCCGATTCCAAACGGAATCGGGATTTTCAAATTCAAAATAAATTATTTTGCGTAGTCAATTGCGCGGGTTTCGCGGATTACATTTACCTTAATCTGACCCGGATATTCCAATTCGCTTTCAATGCGTTTTACAATATCTCTTGCCAAAATTACGGATGAATCATCATCAATCTTGTCGGGCTTAACCATAATGCGGATTTCACGGCCTGCCTGAATGGCAAACGAATGGTCAACACCGTCAAAGGAGTTTGCAATTTCCTCTAACTTCTCAAGACGTTTGATGTAGGTTTCAATGTTTTCTCTTCTTGCGCCCGGACGTGCCGCAGAAATGGTGTCTGCCGCCTGAACGATAAACGCAAGCGGAGTAGTTGCCTCAATATCGCCGTGGTGTGCATGCACCGCATTGATAATTTCGGGGCTTTCCTTGTGCTTTCTTAAAATGTCAACGCCGATTTCAACGTGCGAGCCTTCAATTTCATGGTCAACCGCTTTGCCGATATCGTGCAGCAAACCTGCGCGTTTGGCAACGGTATTGTCAAGACCAAGCTCGTCTGCCAAAATGCCGCTGAGCTGTGCAACTTCGATAGAGTGTTTTAAAACATTCTGACCGTAGCTGGTTCTGAATTTCAGCTTACCCAAAAGCTTGATAATATCGGGATGCAGACCGTGAACGCCGGTGTCGAAGGTTGCTTTTTCACCCTCTTCTTTAATGGTGTTGTCCACATCTCTGCGTGCGCGTTCAACCGTTTCCTCAATGCGTGCGGGATGGATTCTTCCGTCGCTGATGAGCTTTTCAAGCGCAACGCGCGCCACTTCTCTTCGGATGGGGTCAAAGCCCGAAATAACAACTGCCTCGGGCGTGTCGTCAATAATCAGGTCAATGCCGGTTAACTGTTCGAGTGTGCGGATGTTTCGTCCTTCACGTCCGATAATTCTGCCCTTCATTTCATCACTGGGCAGGTTGACAACGGAAACGGTGGTTTCCGCCACATGGTCGGCGGAACATTTCTGGATTGCGGCGCTTAAAATGTTGCGTGCGCGCTTTTCCGATTCCTCTTTCACGTTGTTTTCCACTTCTTTGATGAGCATTGCCGCCTCGTGACGGATTTCGCTCTCCATGTTTTTCAGCAGGTATTCCTTGGCGTCTGCCGCGGATAACCCGGATAGCTTTTCAAGCATTTCGGTTTCTTTTTGAAGAGTCTGTGCAACCTGTTCTTTAATGTCCTCTGCTTCTTTAATTTTTTTGTTTAACGTTTCGTCCTTTTTTTCAAGGTTCTCAACCTTGCGGTCAAGATTTTCTTCTTTTTGCTGAACGCGGCGCTCCTGGCGCTGCATTTCATTTCGTCTGTCTTTGAGTTCTTTTTCAAGATCTGCTTTCAGTGCGTGGGTTTCTTCTTTCGCCTCCAGTAAAATTTCACGTTTTTTGCTTTCGGCAGCCTTAACGGCATCGTTTACGAGCACTTTCGCCTGCTCTTCTGCGCTCCCTATTTCGGCTTCTGCAATCTTTTTTCTATATGAAATTCCCAAAAGGAATGAAAGTATGCTGAATACAACCACTGCAGCCACTGCAATTATGATTTGTAATGTATCTATGTATAACACCTCCTTAAGCTGTACTAAATACATTTTATAGTGAATCAAAGAACAATAATGCACAAAACTACTACTTTAGTATACTATTTTTTTTATTCCCTGTCAAGGGATTTTCGCTAATATTATTGATTTTTTGTGCGCGCTATGCTATAATATAGAAAAATAAAGTTAAAAAACGGTAAAGGGGAGATAGCAGTGCTGACAGATATTGAAATTGCGCAGGGCGCAAAAATGAGACCGATTGGGGAAATCGCGGAGAAACTCGGCATTTCGGAGGACGAAATAGAGTATTACGGAAAATACAAGGCAAAAATCAGCAATTCTGTGCTGAAACGCTTGAAAGATAAAAAGGACGGAAAATTGGTTTTGGTTACCGCCATCAACCCAACGCCGGCGGGCGAGGGCAAAACCACCACAACGGTGGGACTGGGGCAGGCAATGGCAAAAATCGGTAAAAATGCGGTTATTGCGCTGCGCGAACCCTCTTTAGGACCTGTTATGGGCGTGAAGGGCGGCGCTGCGGGCGGCGGATATGCCCAGGTTGTGCCGATGGATGACATTAACCTGCATTTCACAGGCGATTTTCACGCCATTACGGCGGCAAACAATCTCCTTTCCGCTGCAATTGACAATCATCTGCAGCAGGGCAACGCGCTTCAAATCGACCCGCGCCGCATTTGCTTTAAACGCGTTTTGGACTGCAACGACCGCGCACTGCGCAACGTGGTTGTGGGCCTTGGCGGCAAGGTGAACGGCGTGCCGCGCGAAGACGGATTTATGATTACCGTTGCGTCTGAAATTATGGCGATTTTGTGCCTGGCAAGCGATTTGATGGATTTAAAGGCGCGCCTTGGGAAAATCGTGGTTGCGTATACCTATGACGACAAGCCGGTTACGGCATCCGACATCGGCGTTGCGGGGGCAATGACAGTGCTTTTGAAAGACGCGGTGAAGCCGAACCTGGTGCAGACTTTGGAAAACACGCCCTGCATTATTCACGGCGGACCGTTTGCCAATATTGCACACGGCTGCAACAGTGTTTTGGCGACCAAAACGGCTTTAAAGCTTGCGGATTACTGCATTACCGAGGCGGGTTTCGGCGCAGACCTCGGTGCAGAAAAATTCTTTGATATCAAGTGCCGCTACGGCGGTTTAACGCCCGACGCGGTAGTGCTGGTTGCAACCGTTCGCGCTTTAAAATATAACGGAGGCATTGCAAAAACCGATTTGAAAGAGCCGAATGCAGGGACACTGAAAAAAGGCGTGTGCAATTTGGAAAAACACATTGAAAACATTCAGAAATTCGGATTGCCGCTGATTGTTGCATTAAATGCATTTGACACCGACACCGAAGAGGAATACAAAGTTGTGTTTGACGCATGCGCAAAATACGGCGTGAAATGCGTGCTTTCCACCGTTTTTGCAGAGGGCGGAAACGGCGGTATTGACCTTGCAAACGAGCTTTGCGCGCTTTTGGACAGCACAAAGCCGAATTTTAAATTTATTTATGACACAAACGAAAGCATTCCGCAGAAAATAGAGAAAATAGCAAAAGAAATTTACGGTGCGGACGGCGTGCAGTTCACGGCGGCGGCACAGAAAGAGATTAAAAAAATCGAAGAAATGGGCATGGACAAAATGCCCGTCTGCATGGCAAAAACCCAGTATTCGTTCTCGGACGATGCGGCAAAACTCGGACGGCCCGAGCATTTTACCGTAACGGTGCGCGAAATCCGCCTGTCTGCAGGTGCAGGCTTCGTTGTGGCGCTGACCGGCAATATTTTGGTTATGCCGGGACTGCCGAAAATGCCCGCGGCGAACCGCATTGATATTGACGAAAACGGCAATATCACAGGCTTGTTCTAATCGAAAATTTGGAGAAAAAAACGTATGGTGTATATAAGCAAAAGCGACGAAGAAACAAGAAAAATCGGCTTTGAATTCGGCAAAACGTTAAAAGCGGGGGACGTGGTTTGTTTAACGGGCGATTTGGGCGCGGGCAAAACCACTTTCACAAAGGGTGTTGCCAGGGCACTAAACGTGCCCTACGAGCCGGTCAGCCCCACGTTTAACATTGTAAACAGCTATGACGGCGAAAAGCTTACCCTTTATCATTTCGATTTGTACCGCTTGCACGACACGAATGATTTGATGGGGATTGACTTTGATGATTATTTGTTTTCGGGCGGTGTGTGCATGATTGAATGGCCGGACATTGCCTATCCGCTTTTGGATTCGTTTTACACTGTGCACTTATCTTATGACGGGGAAAATCGGAAAATTGAAATCGGAGAGGGGGAGAAAGCATGAAAGTTTTGGCAATCGATACGGCAACCAAATCGGCAACCGCGGCGGTTACCGAAGACGGTGCGCTGCTCGGCGAGGTAACTTTAAATTTAAATAAACCCCATTCGCAGAAAATTATGCCGCTGATTGAAAATTTGCTGAAAGAATTGGAACTTGACGTTTCGGACATTGACCTTTTTGCGTGCGCACAGGGGCCCGGCTCGTTTACGGGGCTTCGAATCGGCACGGCAGCAATTCAGGGACTTTCAAAAGCAACCGGCAAGCCGGCGGTCGGTGTTTCGACACTTGAGGCGATGGCGCGCCCCTTTGCGGAAATGACCGATTCCTGCGTGTGTCCGATTTTAGATGCACGCCGCGGACAGGTGTATTACGCTTTGTGCAAGGGCGAAACCGAGCTGATTGCACCCTCGCTCGAATCGGTGGAAACGGTTTTGGCGCAGCTTTCGTGCCTGAATAAACAGACAGTTTTTTTAGGAGACGCGGTTAAGCTTTACAAAGACCAAATTCAATCGGCTTTGCCCGATTCAAAATTTGCACCCGAAATTTTAAACGTAAATTTTGCCTATTCTGTGGCATATTTAGCACAAATCAAGTACGAAAAGAAACAGGCGGCAAAGCCGTTTCCGGAGTATTTGGCAAAATCCTATGCCGAAAAAGTAAAGGAAAACGAATAAATTTTTGACGATAAAATGCGAAAGGAAATGAAAATATGATAGCAATCGGCAGTGACCACGGCGGTTTTGAGTTAAAAAACGAAATTAAAAAGCATTTGGAGGCGCGCGGTTTTAAAGTGAAAGACTACGGCACCTATTCCAAAGAATCGGTAGACTATCCCGACATTGCAAAGGCGGTTTGCAAGCCGGTTGTTGCAGGCGAGGCGGAGTTTGGCGTTTTGGTTTGCGGCACGGGAATCGGAATTTCCATTGCGGCAAACAAAGTAAAAGGCATTCGCGCGGCGCACCTGTCCGATCCGTACAGTGCGGCAAAGGCAAAAGAACACAACAATGCAAATGTGATTACGCTGGGCGGCAGAGTGACGGGCGTTGACCTTGCACTGACCATTGTAGACGCGTATATTGATGCGCATTTTGAGGGCGGCAGACACCAAAAGCGCATTGATAAAATAACGGCTTTGGAGCAGGAATAATTTTTAAAAAATCATGCCATGGGGCGGAAAGCGGGCACAAAAATGAGCAGAGGCAGAACGGATAAAATTAACTATTATCTTGATATCGCGGAAACGGTTTTGGAGCGCGGAACGTGCCTTAGGCGGAATTTCGGCGCCATTATCGTAAAAAATGACGAGATTATTTCAACCGGTTACACGGGTGCACCCCGCGGCAGGGAGAACTGCTTAGACCGCGGCACTTGCGTTCGGGAGGAATTAAAGATCCCGCGTGGAACGCGCTATGAAATGTGCCGTTCGGTGCATGCGGAAGCAAACTGCATTATAAGCGCATCCCGCCGCGATATGATCGGCGCGGATTTGTATCTTGCAGGCAAAGAAGTTGTAAGCGGCGCGTATGTAAAAAACACATCTTCGTGTGCGATGTGCAAGCGGCAGATTATAAATGCGGGGATTGAGCGGGTGATTATTCGCGATGATAAGGAAAATTACAGAATTATTCCCGTGCAGGATTGGATTGACAATGACGACAGTTTGGATATGATTGAAGGGTATTGATATATGGACACGGTTTATGTGAAACAAAATGAAATATCGGACGAAATCATGGGCAAGGCCGCCGCAACGATAAGAAGCGGCGGCTTGGTTGCGTTTCCGACCGAAACGGTTTACGGGCTCGGTGCGGACGGCTTGAATCCCGCGGCGGTAAAGCGGATTTATGCCGCAAAAGGCAGACCTTCGGACAATCCGCTGATTTTACACATCAGCAACCTTGAAATGTTAAAGCCTATTGTGCAGGAAATAACGCCCATGGCAAAGGCTTTAATGGAAAAATTCTGGCCGGGACCTTTAACCATGGTGTTTAATAAAACGGAGCTTGTTCCGAGCGAAACCTCGGGGGGCTTAAATACCGTTGCGGTTCGGTTTCCGAACCATCCGCTTGCCCTAAAGCTGATTGAAAAAAGCAAAACCCCCATCGCGGCGCCCAGCGCCAACTCGTCGGGGCGTCCGTCGCCGACGAAAGCGGAGCATGTTTTAGAGGATTTGGACGGCAAAATCGACTGGATTTTAGACGGCGGTGCGTGCAAAATCGGCGTGGAATCCACCGTTGTGGCGGTGACCGATGAAGTGCCTGTGATTCTGCGCCCCGGCAAAATCACGCTGGAGGAAATCCGCGGGGTTTGCGGCGGCGGAGAGTATGACAGGCATTTGATTGCCGAAAAGGACGAGGTTGTTGTCCCGCGTGCGCCCGGCATGAAATATAAGCACTATGCGCCCAAGGGGCAGATTGAAATTTTAAGCGGCACGACCGAGCAGATTCAGAATTATATTAACGCGCATGACGCGGCACATACCGCGGTTATGACCTTTACCCAGTTCCCCGTGCATCACGAAAATCTGTATTCCCTGGGAAATATCGAAAATCCCGAGGAGGGGTGCAGCGAGCTTTTTGATTATCTGCGGACGTTTGACCGCCTTGGAATCGAGCACATTTTTGCGGTTATGCCGCAAAAAGAGGGGGTCGGCTTTGCGCTTTACAACCGCTTGCTGAAAGCGGCGGGAGGCAAGGTGATTGTCCTTTGAAACCTGTAAATTACAAAATTGTTCCTCTTCGCGAAAGACATTTGCAGGACTTATCCGAGATCGACGCGGCGTCGCATGCGCCGTGGTCGAAAGAGGGGTTTAAGTCCGAGCTTACCAATGCGGTTGCAACCTATTTTGTTGCCGAAACCGAGAATAAAAAAGCAATTGGGTATATCGGCTACTGGTGGTCGTTTACCGAGGTGCAGATTACCTTTCTTGCCGTTCATCCCAATTGCAGACGGCAGGGGATTGCAGAGCACTTGGTGCGCTATGCGGCAGACAAGTGCCGAAAAATTGATGTGCAGACCATGCAGCTGGAGGTGCGGCGCGGAAACGGCGCTGCCATTGCTTTGTATGAAAAACTGGGGTTTGTAAAGGTTGGGGTGCGCCCTAAATATTACGGCGGCGTTGAAGATGCGATTTTAATGGATTTATCGCTTTAAAAAATTCTCACAGGGAGATTTAAAATGGTTAAAATTCTTGCAATTGAAAGCTCGTGCGATGAAACGGCAGCGGCAGTTGTCGCAGACGGCACGAAGGTGCTTTCGAATATTATCAATTCGCAGGCAGACCTGCACAGCAAATACGGCGGAGTTGTGCCCGAGGTGGCATCGCGGCTGCACGTTGAATGTATCGATGCGGTTGTATCCGAGGCGTTAGAGCAGGCAGACACTACTTTAGATGAAATCGACGCGGTAGCGGTGACTTTTGCGCCGGGACTTATAGGTTCGCTTTTGGTGGGGCTGTCTTACGGGAAGGCACTGGCGTTTGCCGCAAAAAAGCCGCTGATCGGCGTGCACCACATTGAGGGACACATCTGCGCAAATTACTTAAACGGCTTAAAGCCGCCCTATGTTGCGCTTGTTGTGTCGGGCGGGCACAGCCATATTATAAAAGCCACGGATTACAGATGTTATGAAATTTTGGGCAAAACAAGAGATGACGCGGCGGGCGAGGCGTTTGACAAGGTGTCCCGCGTTTTGGGGTTCGGCTATCCGGGCGGCCCGAATATCGACCGTGCGGCGCAAAAAGGTGTGGCGGATATTGCATTTACAAAGCCCTCGTTTCATGACGGCAGCTTAGACTTTTCGTTCAGCGGCATAAAAACGGCGGTGATTAACTATGTGCACAACATGGAACAAAAGGGCGAGCCGATTGTTAAAGAAAATCTTGCCGCAAGCTTTCAGAAAACGGTTGTGGATATTTTGACCGATCACACGTTTGAAGCGGTTAAAAAAACAGGCGCAAAGCGCGTTGCCCTTGCGGGCGGTGTTGCGTCAAATTCTGCGCTGCGTGCGGCATTTGAGTCGCGTTCGAAAAAAGAAAAGGTGGAGTTTTACTGTCCGCAGCCCGTTTTTTGCACCGATAATGCGGCAATGATTGGTGCGGCGGCGTATCACTATTATGTGCGCGGCGAGTTTGCGGGCATGGATTTAAATGCCAAGCCGTATCTTCCTATCAATTTTAAGCCGGAGGAGCTGTAAAAAAGTGAAAAAAGAAAAGACAAATGCCATGCGCATGTTAGACCGCGCAAAGGTGAATTATGAATTTTTTACATATGACGCAAGCGACGGGCACATAGACGGCGCGTCGGTCGCGCGGAAAATGGGGCAGGACCCGAAACAGGTGTATAAAACGCTGGTGACCAAAGGACACAGCGGCGAGCATTTTGTGTTCGTTATTCCCGTGGAGGAAGAACTGGACCTGAAAAAGGCGGCAAAAGCGGTTGGCGAAAAAAATGTGGAAATGATTGCGGTGGCAGACCTTTTGAAAACCACCGGTTATATTCGCGGCGGCTGTTCGCCGGTCGGCATGAAAAAGCCGTTTAAGACGGTGGTGGACGACAGTGCGCTTGCTTTAGACAAAATATACGTAAGCGGCGGCAGAATCGGTCTGCAGATTTTGCTTTCTCCCGCCGATTTGCAAAAAACGGTCGGCGCCGAATTTGAGCAGATTATTCATAATTAAAACAAAGGCTGTTTAAAAAGTCGATTGACTTTTTAAGCAGCCTTTTTGGTTTTCAGCAATCGTTTTCGATTTTCGGCATGTTCATATAGGGCGAAGGTTCAAATGTATTGTTTTCGTCTTTTAAATTCTTGCCGTATGCCGCCCACACGCTGCCGCGCTCGGGATTGTTAAATTCCCGCGGCACTTCATTTTTAAAGGCGTTGTTTTTTAACGTTACGCCGTCAAACGAAGTTAAAATCATGGCACGGCGCGGGTATTCTTTAAATAAATTGTTTTCGATCGTAATGTTGGTAAACATAGGGTAG
>CAKSHV010000007.1 GCA_934457515.1 uncultured Clostridia bacterium | reverse complement strand
TTCCTATTCCTCCTATTCCTTTGCAACCGGCTATGTGTTCACCCCCGAGCGGCTGATGAAAGGCTGGCATCATATAGCGGTTGTGTTCAGCAAAACCTATTTATCCTACTATATAGACGGCGCGCTTTCGTCCACCGAAATGCTGCCCGAGCAGCTGCAAAATTATGAAAGCATTGCAAACACAAACCAGCCGTTTTCAATCGGCAGAGGCGTAGGCAGCAACATCAACGCGGTTTTAGACGAGGTATATTTTTATGACTATGCAGCCGATTACGACCGCGTTATGGAAATTTACGCCGATGCGAAACCAAAGCTTGCAAACGAAATTGTGCTGACCGAAGGGTATAACACCGTGTGGGTAAACGGCGTGAAATACACCGCGCCCGCAAACACAATTTACAATGCCGAGGCGCACGAAGTGTTAATCCCCGCAAAGGCGGTTTTGCAGCACATGAATGCCTATATCAACTGGGACGAAAACGACGGATTCGGCCGTGCGGACATTTACGCGGGCGACAATACCATATCGGTTTGGGCGTATGACACGCACTCGATTGTAAACGGCAATTATTACAAATTAAAGTGCTACCCCACCACCGAAAACGACGCGCTGTTTATCCCCGCATCTCTTCTTTCGGACGGACTCGGCGCCGAGCTTGAATGGAATGAAACGTTTAGACAGCTTACAATAAGATACTGATTTTTTAAAGGACGTCCGCACGATTACAAATTTTAAAAAACGCATCAACGCATTGGTTGGTGCGTTTTTTAATGCATAATTTTTCATATTCGGGCAAAAACTAACCAAAAAGGAGGATGAAAACATGAGAATGAACAATGCGGATTATAAGCAATACGCCGACTCGTTCGCACCGTCGTCCAAAACGGGACTGAACCTTTTAAAGGCATTTTGCATCGGCGGTTTGATTTGTGTGCTGGGCGAGGCGCTGCTCAGCCTTTTTGCATACTTAGGCTTTGACAAGGAAGAAAGCGGCACCTTAAACTGCATATCCCTGATTTTCCTTTCGGCGCTGCTTACGGCACTTCATCTTTACGACAATATTGCAAAGCACGCGGGTGCAGGCACGCTGGTTCCCATAACCGGCTTTGCAAACGCGGTTGTGTCGCCCGCCGTGGAGTTTAAGCCGGAAGGCATGGTTATGGGCGTGGGCGCCAAAATTTTCTCCATTGCGGGGCCGGTTATCGCCTACGGCGTGATTGCCTCGGTTATTGCGGGCATATGTTACTATCTCGGCGGACTGATGTGAAAAGGAGGAGCTATGAAAACAATATCTTTTTCGGGCACAAACAAGCCGTGCATTTTGGAAACGGCGTCTTCTGTCGGCAAAAAAGAGGGAGAAGGCAATCTTGCGCCCTATTACGACAATATTTTTATCGACTCCCGCCTTTCGGAAAAATCGTGGGAAAAAGCGGAAAGCAAGCTGTTAAAGACCAACTTGAGCACGCTTTTAAACAAAGCGGGTGAAAAAGCGGAAAACATTGATTTGGTGTTCTGCGGGGACCTTTTGAATCAGTGCATCAGCTCCAATTTCGGATTGGTGGACTTTCACATTCCGTTTTTCGGGCTGTACGGCGCATGTTCCACCTTTGTGGAGGGCATGATTTTGGCGGCAATGGCGGTGCACGGCGGGTATGCAAAAAAGGCGGTTGCCATTACGTCCAGCCATTTTTGCAGCTCCGAAAGGCAATACCGCTTTCCGCTTGAATACGGCGGGCAGCGCACGCCGACCGCGCAGTGGACGGTAACGGGCTCGGGCGCAGCGCTTATCGGAACGGGCGGCAAAATTGAGATTACCCATGCAACGGTGGGAAAAATTGTAGACTACGGCATAACAGACGCGAACAATATGGGCGCTGCCATGGCGCCCGCCGCGATTGAAAGCATAAAACGGCACTTTGAGGACAGAAATTTATCGCCCGACTATTTTGACTATGTGGTAACGGGCGATTTGGGGCATGTCGGCATGCAGGTTGCCTATGACCAGTTAAAAAAATACGGCATTGATTTAAAAGACCGCTACATTGACTGCGGCGACAAAATATTTGATAAAAAAGCACAGGACGTGCACGCGGGCGGCTCGGGATGCGGCTGCTGCGCCTCGGTTTTTTCGTCCTGGCTGTATCATTTGCTGAAAGAAAAGAAGTGCAAGCGCATACTGCTTGCCGCGACCGGCGCGCTCATGAGCCCCACCAGCAGCTTTCAGGGCGAAAGCATACCCGGCATTGCGCACTGCATTGCCATTGAAAGGAGCGAAAATTAAATGCATTATTTGCAGGCTTTTATAACGGGCGGCGTTTTGTGCGCAATCGGACAGATTTTAATTGACAGAACCAAGCTGACGCCCGCGAGAATTTTGGTTACCTATGTTGTGGCGGGCGTTTTTCTGCACCTGTTCGGTATATACGACCAAATTGCCGCATGGGGCGGCGCGGGCGCAACCGTGCCCCTTACAGGGTTTGGCTATTCGCTTGCCAAGGGCGTGCAAAAAGCGGTTGCCGAGCAAGGGTTTATCGGCATTTTTACGGGCGGTTTAACCGCCACTGCCGGCGGCATTACGGCGGCGATTTTATTTGCCGTTATTGCCTCGCTTGTCACAAAACCGAGCGAAAAGTGACCGTTAAACGCCTTAAAACGCGTTAAAATGCTCTTAAAACCGCTTTAATTTCCCATTAAAATTTCATTTTTTCAAAATTTGAGCATGAAAAAGGGCGCGACCTTCGACCGCGCCCTTTCGGGGCGCACAACGCGCGCCCCTCAAACCCCCGCCGCACATTCCGCGCGGCGGGCAAACCGTTCCGCCCGACTCAAGCCGGTCGGAACGGTTAAAGGCGCACCTCACGGCGCGCCTTTTTTCTTACTCATCAACAATAATCCACACTTCATCAAAATCCGGTTCATAGCAAACAGTAGCCAAAACACCGTCTTTTTTATAGTTATACATAAGCGAAGTTTTGGTTTCGTTCATGCTCACTTCCACCCAACCGTTATCCCTCAAATACGCCATGTAATCCACCATTTCCGACCATTCGCCATACTCCGTATCTTCATAATAATAAATAACCGAACCGTCTTTTTTATAAGTCCCTTTCAACGGGATTCCCGTCACATATGTATAATCGGGCACGGTTGTTCCGTAATAATACGTATCCTCAATTTGCAGCTTTATCGCCCGCTCCGCAGGCACCCAGTGCACCGCTCCGAAAACGGTAAGCTCCTCCATGGGAATCATGGTATAACCGTTCAGCGCATACGAAGTAATCTGTTTTCCGCCTGCGTATACGCGAATGTCTGTTTCCAAAATATCTGCATATTTCGTGCCGGGAATGATACCGTCCTTGTTGGCGTTTAAAAGTCCGAACTGATAACTTGCATTCCGCGTTATAGTAAGGCTGCGGCTTTCTCCGTTCCATACAACATCAAATCCGAAATTCCGTAAGTCCTCCGCAACAACTGCCGACTGTCCGTTTACAGCATAAGACGGAAGAGGAGCACCGTTAATATAGGCGACAATATCGGTGTTCAGTGCCTCGCCGATTACGTCCCCCACCTTTGCCTGTGCCGGCACGCTGAAAACGCCCAAAAGCATAAAGGCACACAGCAGCATTGCTCTTACTTTCTTCATTTAAACTCCTCCTTGGACTTTATTTAATTTGATTATACAACTTGTTGTTTGATTTGTCAAGCATAAGTTTTAGTTTAAATGTATAAGTTGATGTATTTTTCAGATAATAGTTTTATAATATAAGTAGAATCTGATTTTAGGACGTGGATAAATGAAGATAAAAAACTATGACTATATGCCCATCGGACAAAGAATAAGGGCGGCAAGAAAAAACAAAAGATACACGCAGGAGTTTATTGCCGAACACCTGAATGTGAGCTGTCAGCACATCAGCGACATTGAGCGGGGGTTAAACGGCATGTCGCTCCCCTCTCTTATGGAGCTTTGCAAAATATTGGAGGTCAGCGCCGACTATCTGCTGTTCGGCGCAAGCATGGGAAACGCGTCGTCCCCGATAGAAAAAATGCTTGCGAAAATGACGCCGCAGCAAGCCTTATATGCCGAAGAAATTTTAACGGCTTATGCAAAATCCTGCGGTATTTTGCTATAAGCAGCCAAAAACTTCCGTTTTGGCTCAGGAAACCGATTCCAAAGCTTTTTTCCTATCCTCTTGAAAAGAAAAGGCTGATTAAAATTTTAATCAGCCTTGTTTTCTCTTTAAACACACGCCAAACGGCGTGCTCTTTTTTTATTTTGTTGTCTGCGCCTCAACCAAGCGCTTTCCGCAATAGATTTCACGCAGCTTCGGCTTTTCGATTTTGCCGGTGGGGTTGCGCGGAACGGCTGCAAAAATAATCTTGCGCGGGCGCTTGTAGCGCGGCATTTCAGAACAAAAGTCCATAACCTGTTCTTCCGTCAGCACCTTATCGGGTTTGACCTCGATAATTGCCGCCGCAATTTCGCCTAAGCGCTCGTCCGGCAGTCCGATAACCGCCACGTCTTTAATCGCGTCATGCTTGCGCAGAAAATCTTCAATCTGAACAGGATATAAATTCTCGCCGCCCGTGATGATAACGTCTTTTTTGCGGTCTACCAGGTAAATAAAACCGTCCTCGTCTTGGCGCGCCATATCGCCGGTGTACAGCCAGCCGTCTTTTAAACATTCCGCCGTTGCCTCGGGGTTGTTAAAATAGCATTTCATAACGCCGGGGCCGTTTACAATCAGCTCGCCCACATCGCCTTGTTTTACTTCCACGCCGTTTGGGTTTACAATCTTTGCTTTCCAGTGATAGCCCGGAACGCCGATTGCGCCCACTTTTCTGATGTTTCCGATGCCGAGGTGCACGCAGCCGGGGCCGATAGACTCGCTTAAACCGTAGTTCGTGTCATACTGATGATTCGGAAAATGCTGCAGCCAACGCTTAATCAGGCTGGGCGGAACAGGCTGGGCGCCGATGTGCATAAGCCGCCACTGGTCAAGCTCGTAATCCTCTTTTTTAATCTCGCCTCTGTCCAAAGCGTCTAAAATATCCTGTACCCACGGCACAAGCAGCCAAACAATGGTCGCTTTTTCGCGGGAGATTGCGCTTAAAATCCATTCCGGCTTAATGCCGCGCAGCAAAACGCCTTTGCTGCCCGAAAGCAGGCTTCCGAACCAGTGCATTTTCGCGCCCGTGTGATACAGGGGCGGAATACACAAAAACACATCGTTTTTGGTTTGACCGTGATGGTGCTGCTCGGTTTCACAAGCCGACATCAGCGCTCTGTGACTGTGCAGAATGGCTTTCGGAAAGCCGGTTGTGCCCGACGAAAAGTAAATTGCCGCATCGTCCTCTTCCTTTAAGGGAATGGCAGGAGCAACCGACGAGCAGTATTTGGTAAGCGTGTCATAGCTGTCCGCAAAGGGAGGCGTGTCCTCGCCCACATAGAACAGGTTTTTCACGTCTTTCAAATCATCGAAAATGCTTTCCACGCGCCCGATAAATTCCGGTCCGAAAATCAGATTTTCCGACTCGGAGAGCTCTAAGCAATACTTAATTTCTTCTGCAGAATAGCGGTAGTTCATGGGAACCGCCAGCGCGCCCGTTTTCAAAATGCCAAAGTAGATGGGCAGCCATTCAATGCAGTTCATGAGAAGAATTGCAACCTTATCGCCCTTTTTCACGCCGCGCGTGAGCAAAAGGTTTGCAAAGCGGTTTGCTTTCACGTCGAACTCACGCCAGGTGATTTCTCTGCGATAGCGCTCTGCGGGGTTCGACTCAATTAATTCGTATTCCCGCCAGGTGATTGCCTTGTCGTGCTTATCGGACGGGTTAATTTCCACCAGACTGACATCATCACCGTAAAACTGTGCGTTTCTTGTCAGCAATTCCGTTATAACCATTTTTACTTTTCCTCCTCGTCATCGCCCAGCGCCTCACGTGCGGGAACGAAAACTTTCTTTTCATAACAATCAAATATACCATCAACAAAAGCCTTGTCCGGCTTTTTGGTAAACAGACTCACAACCGGCACAATCACAAGCCCCGCAAGCATTGCCACAACGCCGCAGTCGATCGGCGACTGCATAAAGCCGGGCAGGTATGCCTTAAAGAACATGTTAAAAATCATAATGCCTGCGCCGAAAATAAAGCTTGCCCAAGCCGAAGCCTTGGTTGCGCGCTTGGAGTACAGACCATACAGAAACGGTGCTAAAAACGCGCCTGCCAGCGCACCCCACGAAATGCCCATGAGCTGTGCAATGAAGGTTACGTTGCTGTTGTACTGCACAAGTGCGATAACAACCGATATTAAAATGAACACAACAATTAAAATTCTCAGCACCAAAAGCTGTGTTTTTTCGCTCATTTTCTTGCAGATGTTGCCTTTGATGAAGTCAAGCGTTAACGTCGAGCCGGACGCCAAAACCAAAGACGACAGTGTGGACATGGACGCGGACAGCACCAAAACCACCACAACGCCCATCAAAATATCGGGAAGTCCCTCCAGCATGACGGGGATAATGGAATCGTAGCCGTTTGCCGCAATATTTATTCTGTCCGAAAACAGTCTGCCGAAGCCGCCCAAGAAATAGCAGCCGCCCGCAACGATAATGGCAAAGATTGTGGAAATAACGGTGCCTTTTGCAATTGCCTTTTCGCTTTTAATCGCATAGAATTTCTGCACCATCTGCGGCAAGCCCCATGTGCCGAGCGAAGTTAAAATCACCACACGCAAAAGGTCCATGGGATTCGGTCCGAAGAACGATGCAAACGCGCCCGGCATGGTCGAAACCTCAGGGTCGGAAACTGCAGCCAATCCCTCAAGCGAACCCATAAAGCCGCCGTGCTGCATTAAAACGGCTGCGATAACCGCCACAATGCCTGCCAGCATAATAATGCCCTGAATAAAGTCGTTAATCGCCGTTGCCATGTAGCCGCCCGCGATAACGTAAATACCGGTTAAGACCGCCATAATCACAATGCACCATGCATAATCAACATGAAATGCCATGGCAAACAGGCGGGAAAGTCCGTTATAAAGCGACGCGGTGTAGGGAATCAGGAACACGAAAACAATGACCGACGCGCCGATTTTTAAGCCTTTGCTTAAGTAGCGCTCACCGAAAAATTCCGGCATGGTTGCGCTTTTTAAGCGCTGGGTCATCAGTCTTGTGCGTCTGCCCAGAACCACCCAGGCAAGAAGCGAGCCCAAAAATGCGTTGCCGAGACCGATCCATGTGGAGGCAATGCCGAATTTCCAGCCGAACTGACCGGCATAGCCGATGAAAATAACCGCCGAAAAGTAGCTTGTACCGTATGCAAACGCCGTAAGCCACGGACCGACCGAGCGACCGCCCAATACAAAGCCGTTTACATCGGTGGAATGGCGGCGGCAATACAGCCCAACGCCCACCATTACCGCAAAGAAGAAAATCAGCATAATCAATTTTACTGCCATGTTTTATACGCCTTACCTTTCTGTTTTTTGGAGGAGGGTATAAAAAATCCCGTCCTCATCTTAAACATGAGGACGGGAACAATTCCCGCGGTACCACCTCAATTTATCAGCACCTCACGGCACTGACCTCACAAGTACTCGCACTTTTCACCGATTCCCGAAAATGTATTTTCAAAAATCGGACAATCAAACCGTGCGGTTATACTCTTGCGCTGTGACGGGCGCGCCCGACGCCTCCTAATGAGTCTTTTTTTTGTTCATGCGCACACGCATGAATGAAAATCCGACCGTTCAGAACGCAGCTCCCGGAATGTATTCGGTTCGGTTCCGCCCCTGCCTTGCACCACCCGGCAGTTCTCTTCCCGCTTATCCGCGAACCTACTTGTTTCCGCTCATCGCCTTTAAATATTGATTTGCTATATACGGATTGTATCACTAATTCCTTTATCTGTCAAGCACTTTTTGAAAAAATTTTCAATATTTGGCACGAACTGCGCGTTCTATGTCGCGTTTTGCGTCGCGCTTTGCGGCGTCTTCGCGCTTGTCATACAGCTTTTTGCCTTTCACCACCGCAATCTCCATTTTCGCGCGCGAACCCTTTAAATAAAGGGACAAAGGCACAATGGAAAGCCCTTCGGTGGTGACTTTTCCGATTAATTTATCAATTTCTCTTTTGTGCAGCAAAAGCTTGCGGACGCGCAGCGGGTCTTTGTTAAAAATGTTGCCCTTTTCATAGGGCGAAATATGCATGCCCATCACAAACGCCTCGCCGCTTTTCACCGAAACCCAGCTGTCTTTCAAATTCACCGAGCCGTTTCGAATCGACTTGATTTCGGTGCCGAACAGCACCAGGCCCGCCTCGAATTTTTCCAATATAAAATAATCGTGAAATGCCTTTTTGTTGTTTGCAATCACTTTAACGCTCTGTTCCATCGCGCGCCTCTCTCCTTTTTATCAGGTATTGATTCAGTAATATTCCCGCAACACTCACAACCGCGATTGCTGCGTATATAATAACAGTTTTCCCCATATCGCCGCGGCTGAACGTTGCGCCCGCGTAAGTAGACGATACAATAGAGGGAATCCTTGCAAATACCGATATTAAAATAAACGGTTTGTAACGGATTTTAAACAGCGGTGCCACATAGCAAAGGGTGTCTTTCGGTGTGCCGGGAATGAAGAACAGGAAAAACAGCAAAAGCTCTATATTCCGCTCTTTTTTCAAAAACCGCAGCTTCTGAATTTTTTCGCTGCCCGCAATTTTTTCCGCCACGCCGCTTCCCAGGTGGGAAACCAAAAAGTATATCAGCGTTTCGCCGACGGCAACGCCGATTAGATCTATCAAAAGTCCGCCGAAGGTTCCGTACATCGCACCCGACACAAATTCTATCACTTCGCCCGGAATAATAGCGATTACAATTTGCAGAATCTGCACAAAAAGCAGCAGGAAAATGCCCCAGAATCCCATGCCGTCCACCAGGCTTTCCAGCGAACGAATACCTTCCTCGTTCGAAAGCGAAACGAAAATCGGAAACAGCAGCACGCCGATTAAAACCGTTACAAAAATATATGCAAAAAACCAGCCTATTTTTCTCTTTTGTTTGTCCATTTACATGTCCTTTCTTTTATCCTCGCATACCATTATACACGAAAAATCCCAAAAGGTCAAAATAAACTTGATTATTTTAGAAAAATTTTGTATAATCTTAATAGAAACTTAAGGATTGGAGAATAAAACATGCAGAAAATAGGAAATAACTGGGACGAACTGTTAAAAAACGAATTTCGGCAGGAATATTATTTGCGTCTTCGGGAATTTTTAAAACATGAATATGCGTCGGGCACGGTATACCCCAATATGTATAACATTTTCAATGCCCTTAAAATCACAGATTACGATGCCGTGAAGGCGGTTATTTTAGGCCAGGACCCGTACCACGGCGAGGGACAGGCACACGGGCTGAGCTTTTCGGTGCAAAACGGCGTGGCACTGCCGCCGTCTTTGCAAAATATCTATAAAGAGCTGCAAACCGACCTTGGCATTCCGCCCGCCAAAACCGGCGATTTAACGCCGTGGGCAAAACAGGGTGTTTTGCTTTTAAATACGGTTTTAACCGTCCGCGGCGGCATAGCAAACAGCCACAAGGGGAAAGGCTGGGAGGAATTTACCGACCGCATTATAACCTTGCTGAACGAGCGTGAAAAACCGATGGTCTTTTTGCTGTGGGGCGCAAACGCCCGCGCAAAAAAAGCGCTGATTTCCAATCCCTCGCATTTGGTTTTAGAGGCGGCGCATCCCAGTCCGTTTTCCGCCTACAACGGCTTTTTCGGCTGCCGTCATTTTTCAAAAACCAACGACTTTTTGGTGCGCACCGGTCAGGAGCCCATCAATTGGAGCCTTTAATTTTAAACACAATCACGCCTGCAATCATTAAGAAAAGTCCTAAAAACTTTGTCCAGTGAAACGGGATTTTGGGCGATTCCATAATGCCGAACGCGTCTATAATTGCGGCAACCAGGAGCTGCGCGATTAAAATGACCGAAACCGCAACGGCGGGCGACAGATTGCTCATGGCAAGCATAACAAAAACGGTTATGGCAATGCCGAGCACGCCGCCGAAAAGGTAAACGGGTTTCACCTGAAACACCGAAAACAGGTCTCCCCTTCCGAAAACAAGCATGACAATTAAACTTAAAGCAAATGCGGTTGCCTGCACAAAGGCGTTCGACTCAAACAGCCCGATTTTATCCGATAAACGTGTGTTCATCACGCCCTGCACACTCATGGCAGCGCCCGCAAGCGCGGCAAAAACAGCTCCTAAAATATTCATACTCCGCTCCTTTTAAATTCGATAATAAATGTATCCTCTGCCCCCTTTTTCAAAGAGGCAGAGGAAAAGATAAGAGGGATGCGCGCATAAAAAGCGCACGTAAGAAATGTCCGCAACGGCTGACAGATTAAACCATCGCCGTTCGATTGTAGTATGCCCGCCCTTTTTAAGATTATACAAAAAATTTCCGATTTGCCGATATTTTCAAAATTTTTCTTGTAATTTGTATAAAAGAATGATATAATTATAAAATGGTATATTAATGTAGGATTATCTGCCTTTTATTATTTGAAGATTGGATTAACAAAATGAACAAATATCAGATACCCATTGCGGTAAATCTTGTTTTGTGCGCGCTTTGTTTGTGCGTGGCCTATTTTGCCCCGCCCCTTTTGGTCTTGCTGATTCCGCTGTTTGCGGCAAAGTCGGCATGGAGCTTTTTGGCAGGCGGCACAGCGGGCGTTGCCCTTTGGTTTGTGACAATTGCAGGCTCGTTTTGGCAGGCAACGGACAACCTTGCCGTATCCCTCGGCGCAGCGGTAATTTTATTGGTCGGCGGGCTGATTTTAGCGCGGCAAACCGCATCCGGTGCCTTGTTAAAGCACAAAATTTTAACTGTCGGCGGCACGGTCGCCTTCCTTGCGCTCTATTTTCTGCTTCCGCTTTTTAAACAAATTGACGCGGGCACGCTGCAGGAAATCGGCGAATCGATTAAAGAATCGGTGGTTTTCGCTTTCAAAACGGCCTACGCCGAAAGCGGACAAAATGTGCTTTCGACAAGCGACATACAAGATCTTGCGGAAACTATGATTGACGCAGCGTACAAGCTGCTGCCCTATGTTTTGCTTGCGCTTTCCGCCGTTTTCGGCTACATTACTCTTTGGCTGCTGCACGGCATTTTAAAACTGTATGGCGCCTTGATTGCGCCGCCCTCGTTTTCGGCATTAAAAAGCAGCCCCGTAACCGTTCTCATTGCGGTTGTTTCGCTGGTTGCGATTATGGCTTTTAAAGACGGCGTTTTAAGCATGGTGTTTACCAATATATATGCCATAACAACCTTTTTGCTCAGCATGTGCGGCATCTCTCTTGTCGACTGGTTTTTAAAGCAAAGAGGGTTAAAAACGTTTATACGGCTTTTTTTGCTTCTGATTATATATCTGCTTACAAGCAACGTCATCGGCACGGCTTTGCTTTGCCTTGCGGCCGCAGTGGACGCACATATGAATTTCAGAGGCTTAAACAGCTGATTTGGGAGGAAACAAACAGTGAAAAACGAAAGCAAAGAAAATTTCATTGCCCTAATCCTTTGCATTGCGGTGCTGGGCGTTTTGGGCATGGTTATGTGCTTTTTCAATTTGGTTATCGGTTTGGTGCAGATTGCCTGCGCCGTGCTGCTTGCCCTGTTTAATGTGCTGGTTATCCGCAAAAATCACGGCAGTTTTACCGATTTTATTGAAAACATCAGTTTTCATGCGGACAATGCCACCAAAGACAGCCTGATAAACGCCCCCATGCCGGTTGTCATCTTTAAATTTTCCGGCAAGGTGCTTTGGTCTAACGAAAAGTTTGACGCGCTGTTCGAGGGCGTTCCGCTTTTCGACAAACCTTTCGAGTCGCTGTTCCCCACCATTGGAAGAGACGCTTTGAAAAAGGGAAATCTTGATTTTTCGTGCTATATCGGCGAGCGCCATTTTGCGGTGCGCGGCAACTATATTTATGAAGAAAAAAAAGACACCGTTCCCGCATTTGTTGTGTTTTACCTGTTTGAGGACACCGTTCTTTTCGCGCACAGCGTGAAATATGAAGAAGAAAAGCCGGTTGTGGGCGTTATTAACATCGACAACTATGACGATGTGCTGTTAAATACGCCCGACGCATATCGCTCGCTTTTGCTTGCGGAAATTGACAACAAAATATCGAGCTGGTTTTCGTTTACCAACGGCATTTTAAAGAAAGTGGAAAAAGACAGATATTTTCTGTTTTTCCCGCACAACTGCCTGCAAAAAATGATAGACGACAAGTTCTCGGTTTTGGACAGCGTGCGTGACATTCGCTGCGGCAACAAATTCTCCGCCACACTGTCTATCGGCATCGGCGTGGGCGACAAGGATTATAAAGATTTGGACGATGCGGCAAACAGCGCCATTGCCCTTTCTTTAGGACGCGGCGGCGACCAGGCAATTATTAAAGAAAACAACGAAATGCGCTTTTTCGGCGGCAAAAACCGCGAGCATGAAAAGACCACAAAGGTCAAGGCGCGCGTTACCGCAAACGCTTTAAAAGACATGTTTTCCCGCGCATCGAACGTGATTATTATGGGTCACAAACTGCCGGATATGGACGCAATCGGCGCGGCAGTCGGCCTTTGTGCCTTTGCAAGATTTTACGACAAAGAGGCTTATATTTTATATGAAAACACATCGCCGTCGGTGAACGGCATTGTAAACCGCATTAAGGAAAATGTGGACTACAGCGGCGTGTTTATATCCCCCGAGGCGGCGCTCGAGCATGTGCACGACAATTCGCTTTTGGTGGTTGTGGACACCCACAAACCCGACTACACCTATTATCCCCCACTGATTGACCGTGTAAAAAACATTGTTTTAATCGACCATCACAGACGGGGCGAGGACTTTATAGACCATGCAAAACTTGTGTATCATGAGCCATACGCCTCCTCCACCTGCGAAATGGTGGCGGAAATCCTGCAATATGCGGGCGGCGACTTCCATTTGGCGGCACAAGAGGCGGAAGCCCTTTATGCGGGCATTATGTTAGACACCAAGGATTTTGCCATGAAAACAGGTGTGCGCACCTTTGAGGCGGCGGCATTCTTAAAGCGCTGCGGCGTGGATATTCAGGCAATCCGCAAGTTCTTCCGAAACGATTTTAACAGCTTTGTCAATATTGCGCAAATTGTGTCCTCTGCCATTATGGTAAACGGAAACATTGCCGTTTCGGGCTGCGAGCACACCGAAGGGTCCGATATTTATTCCATCGCACCCCAGGCAGCGGACAAACTGCTTTCTATAAGCGGCATTGAGGCGTCGTTTGTGATTATGGAAAAGCCGGATGAAATTTCCATCAGCGGCCGCTCCACCGGCAATATTAACGTGCAGCGCATTATGGAAAAATTAGGCGGCGGCGGACATTTAACCATGGCAGGCACACAGCTTAAAAACTGCACCTATGCCGAGGCAAAAGAAAAGCTGCTGCACGCCATTGACGAATATTTGAAAGAAAACGAATAAGATACAGAAAGGATGACAAACAATGAAAGTTGTTTTATTACAGGATGTGAAGGGTCAGGGCAAAAAGGGCGCCGTTGTAAACGTAAGTGACGGATACGCGCGCAATTTCTTATTCCCCAAAAAGCTTGCAACCGAGGCAACCGCGTCCGCACTGAACGATTTAAAAGGAAAAGAAGAGGCATTTGCCTATAAAAAAGAAACCGAGCTTGCCGAAGCAAAGGCAATGCAGGAGAAATTAAACGGTCTTTCGGTTACCATAAATGCAAAGGCGGGCGCAAACGACCGTCTGTTCGGCTCGGTAACCAATAAAGATGTAGCAGAGGCGCTTTTAAAGCAGCACCACATTAAAATTGACAAGCGCCGCTTTGAAATGGAAGACATTAAAAATGTCGGCACTTTCACGGTTTCGGTGAAATTATATCCCGATATCGCCGGAAAGCTGACCGTTTCGGTCAAAGCGCAGTAAAAAATGCAACTGATAACTTTTGTAAAAGAAAGGGGGGCTTAAAGCCGTGGCAGAAGAGCAGTATTTGGGATTAGGCGGCGGGATTCCGCCTTATAATGCAGAGGCGGAACAGTCGGTTTTGGGCTGCATGATGACCGATGAAGAATGTGTCGCCTTGGCGTTTGAAAGCTTAAAAAGCGACGATTTTTATCAGCCGCCCTGTAAGGAAATTTTCCGCGCCATGGAAAATTTGTTCTCTAAGGATACAAAAATCGATGCCGTAACAGTAAGCAATGCCCTGTCCAACATGGGCTCGCTGGACAGTGTGGGCGGTGCGGCTTATGT
>CAKSHV010000006.1 GCA_934457515.1 uncultured Clostridia bacterium | reverse complement strand
GGAAAAAAACAGGCCGGAAAATATATCGTGGTGTACGGATTAAAGCGGAAAAGCGGTGTTCGCTTGGGCATAACCGTTTCAAAAAAAATCGGAAAAGCGGTTGTGCGCAATAAACTAAGGCGGCAAATCCGCGAATCGTTCCGTTATTTGGAGCCGTTTATAAAAGACGGCGCAGACCTTGTTTTTGTTGCCCGCAGCGCGGCGGTTCATGCCGGATTTGACGGCATTTTTTACGCGATGCGCAAACAGCTCGCAGAGGGAGGGTTTCTCAGTGAAGAAGCTGCTCATTATCCTTATTAAATTTTACCGGAAATTTATCTCGCCGCTTAAAAGGCAGCCCAGCTGCATTTTCATTCCAACCTGCTCGGAATATGCTTTGCAGGCGGTTGAAAAATACGGAGCATTCAAAGGCTCGTATCTTGCATTAAAACGAATACTCAGGTGTCATCCCTTTTCCAAGGGCGGGTATGACCCTCTAAAATAAGGAGGAAACGCATGAATGTTTTTGAACTGCTGATAACAACTCCTTTAGGTTATATTATCAGTGCCATTTATCACGTTGTACCGAATTATGGCTGGACCATTATTTTGTTTACAATTATTGTAAAGCTGCTTATGTCGCCCCTTGCGATTAAACAGCAGAAGTCCATGACAAAAATGCAGAAGGTTAAGCCTTTGCTTGAGCATCTGCAGGAAAAATACAAAGACGATCCGAACCGTTTGAATCAGGAAACCATGAAAATGTATAAAGAGATGGGCGTAAGCCCCGCAGGCGGCTGTCTGCCTCTTTTGATTCAGTTCCCGATTTTAATCGGTTTGTATCAGGTTATCAATAAGCCGCTGACCTTTATTATGCATTTGCCGGCTGACATTGTAGAAAAACTTACGCAGATGTACGGCACGGTCGAAAATGCTAAAAATGTTGCGGCGCAGATTGAGATTTGCAGCAAGTTAGACCCCGCCGTTGTGCAGCAAAAATTAGGTGTTACGGTTGAAAAATTAAACTTTTGGTTCTGCGGACTGGATTTGTCCCAAAAGCCTGAACTGATGTATTTAAACTGGCTGTGGCTGATTCCGATTCTTTCGGCGGCAACCGCATACCTTTCTTCGTACATTATGCAAAAACTGCAGGGAACAACAGTGCAGCAGGAAGGCACAATGAAAACCATGAACATGATTATGCCGCTTATGTCTGCATATTTCTGCTTCATTCTGCCCGCCGGCGTTGGTATTTACTGGGTAATGAGCAATATTGTTCAGATTATTCAAACACTTGTTTTAAATAAGATTTTTGCCGCAAAAAAACAGGAGGATGAGATAGATGTCAATGAATACTTTAAAAAAGACAGAAGCAACCGGAAAAAACATTAATGAAGCGAAGGCAAAGGCTGCAGAGCTTTTGGGCGTTGACGAAGAACAGATTGAATTTGAAGTTTTGGAAAACGCAACCTCCGGCTTTTTGGGCATGGGCGCAAAACCCTGCAGAATAGCGGCTTGGGTATCGAACGACGCAGGCGCAAAAGCGGAAGAGTTTTTAAACAGAATTATCCCATTGATCGGCGCAAACGCAACCATTACCGCAACCGAAACGGATGACGCGTTAAACGTTACCATGGAAGGCGAAAAAATGGGTCTTTTAATCGGCAGACGCGGCGAAACATTAGACGCGCTGCAGTATTTGACCAGCATTGTGGTAAATAAAGGCCGCGACGAATATATGCGCGTTACGCTGGATACTGAAAATTACAGAGAAAAGCGCAGGGAAGTTTTGGAGAAACTGGCAAACAAGATTGCGGACAAGGTTGTTCGCAACAGAAGAAACATGACTCTTGAGCCCATGAATCCTTTTGAAAGAAGAATTATTCATGCAACGCTTCAAAATCATGAATATGTTACAACCTCCAGCATCGGCGAGGAGCCGGAGAGACGGGTTGTTGTCAGCTTAAAGAGATAGTTTTTAAGGAGAATAAAAGTGCGTACAATAGCTGCTGTTTCAACGCCGCCCGGGTGCGGCGGTATTGCAGTCATTCGAATAAGCGGTGATGAGGCGTTTTGTGTAACTGACCGAATTTTTAAGGCTCAGGGTGCAAAGCGCCTTTTTGAGGTTCCGGCAAATACGGTGGTGTTTGGCAGAATTTTAGATAAAGATGGTGCGGAAATCGACCAGGTTTTGGTTACCGTTTTTAAAGCACCCCATTCGTTTACCGGCGAAGATGTGATCGAAATCAGCTGTCACGGCGGTGTTTTGGTTGCAAAGAAGGTGCTTAAGCGCGCCATCGAGGCGGGCGCTGCGCTGGCAGAAAAGGGTGAGTTCAGTAAACGAGCGTTTTTGAACGGAAAAATGGACTTGGCGCAGGCGGAAGGCATTATCGATTTGATTCATGCTGCATCGGACAAAGGGGCGGACGCGGCCGTTTTTCAGCTGGAAGGCCGTCTTTCCAAAGAAATTCTCGATTTACGTGAAACACTGCTGCATTTAGAGTCGCATTTAGAGGCGGCGGCAGACTTTCCGGAAGAAGACATTGAAGAGCTTGAAACGGGCGCCGTGATCGATACCTTAAAAAAGGCGCTTGCTAATATCGAGCGTATGCTGAAAACCGCGGATTACGGAAAAATTTTGCGCGAAGGAATGCCCGTTGCGGTCATCGGTAAACCCAACGTGGGCAAATCTTCTATTTTAAATTATTTGGCGGGGCAGGAGCGCGCCATTGTGACCGATGTTGCGGGCACAACCCGCGACGTGATTGAAGAATCCGTGAACCTGTTCGGCATACCCGTGCGGTTGATGGACACGGCGGGAATTCATGAAACCGAGGATACGGTGGAGAAAATCGGTGTGGAAAAAAGCCGCTCGGCGGCGGAGGATGCGGCGCTTATTTTAGCAGTGTTTGATGCGTCTAAACCGCTTGACGAAGAGGATGAAGCCATTAAAAAACTTGCGGAAAGCAAGAAACATATTTTCGTTTTGAACAAAGCAGATTTGGGAAAATACGTGGATTTGGACGGCATTTTGGTTTCTGCAAAAAGCGGTGAAAATATGGACGGACTGATGAGAAAAATTGCGGATTTTGCACAGGAAGACGTTTCGGATTCGGACACCATTATTACAAACGAGCGACATTTTGAGTGTTTAAGCCGCTGCTTTGAATCGGTTTCGCGTGCGTTATCCTCCGCAGAGTGCGGCATGCCGCAGGATATGCTTGCCATTGACATTCAGCAGGCGATTGAGGATTTGGGAGAAATTACGGGGCAGACCGTTTCGCAGGAGATTGTGGACCGCATTTTCCACAATTTCTGTTTGGGAAAATAAGACGGGGTTTAAGTGTTTTGACATAGAAAGGGTGCGTGTTTTAAAATGTCCTATCTGGCGGGAGAATATGATGTGGCGGTAATCGGCGGCGGTCATGCCGGCGTGGAGGCGGCGCTTGCTGCAAGCCGTCTGGGTTTAAAAACGCTGATGTTTACCATAAATATGGACGCGGTGGGCAACATGCCCTGCAATCCGAGCATCGGCGGAACGGCTAAAGGGCATTTGGTTCGCGAGATTGACGCGCTGGGCGGCGAAATGGGAAAGGCTGCCGACAAGACCTTTATTCAGTCGAAAATTTTAAACCGCGGCAAGGGACCCGCGGTGTATTCTCTTCGCGTGCAGAGCGACCGCAGACGGTATCAGATGTATATGAAGCACGCAGTGGAATCTCAGGAAAATTTGTTTCCGAAACAGGCGGAAATTGTCCGAATCGGCATTGAAAACGGATGCGTTACCTGCGTTGAAACGCATGTGGGCGCTATATATAATGTAAAAGCCGCGATTGTTGCGAGCGGAACTTATTTAAAGGGAAGAGTAATCATTGGCGATGTGAACTACGAGAGCGGACCGGACGGCATGTTTCCGTCAAGACCGCTGTCACAGTGCTTAAAAGACGCGGGCATTTCGATTCGGCGTTTTAAAACCGGCACGCCGGCGCGTGTTTTGTCCACTACACTTGATTTCGACAAAATGGAAGTGCAGTACGGCGACGAGGAAATTCAGCCGTTTTCGTTTGACACAACCGACCCCGGTGAAAACAAAGCGGTTTGCTATATGACTTATACCAATAAAAACACGCACAAAGTGATTTTGGATAACATTCACCGCTCGCCATTGTTCAGCGGCGTGATTGAGGGAATCGGACCGCGCTACTGTCCGTCTATCGAGGACAAGGTTATGCGGTTTAAAGACAAAGAGCGTCACCAGCTTTTTATTGAGCCGATGGGGCTTGACACCAACGAAATGTATGTGCAGGGCATGTCGTCAAGCTTGCCCGAGGACGTGCAGATTGCCATGCTGCACACCATTCCGGGCTTAGAACATGCGCAAATGATTCGCACGGCATATGCTATAGAATACGACTGTGCAGACCCGACGCAAATGCTGCCGACTTTGGAATTTAAAACCGTTTCGGGACTTTACGGCGCTGGGCAGTTTAACGGCAGCTCCGGCTATGAAGAGGCGGCGGCACAGGGGTTGGTTGCAGGCGTGAACGCGGCGCTGAAAATCTTGGGCAGAGAGCCGATGATTTTAGACAGAAGCACCTCTTACATCGGCACGCTTGTGGATGATTTGGTGACAAAAGGCACCAACGAGCCGTACCGCATGATGACGTCGCGCTCGGAATACCGCTTGATTCTGCGCCAGGACAATGCAGATTTACGTTTAATGCCGATTGGGCATAAGGTAGGCTTAGTGTCTGATGCGCGCTATGCGGCGATGAAAGAAAAAGAAAAGCAAATCGAAGAGGAAATTGCGCGGCTGAAAAGCACATCGGTCGGCCCGACTGAGGAACTAAATAAAATGCTTGAAGAAAAGGGTGAAACGCCCATTAAAACGGGTGTGAAATTGGCGGAGCTTTTGTGCCGTCCGCCCGTTACATACAAGGATTTAGCTGTTTGCGACAGCGAAAGAAAGCCGCTTTCCAAGGCGGTTTGCGAGCAGGCGGAAATTCAGATTAAATATGAAGGGTATATTAAGCGTCAGATGGCACAGATTGCCGCGTTTAAAAAAATGGAGGGCAAGAAGCTGCCCAAAGACGTAAATTATGCTGAAATTCACGGTCTGCGCATTGAGGCACGGCAGAAACTTGAAAAAATACGGCCCGAAAATTTGGGTCAGGCAAGCCGCATTTCGGGCGTTTCGCCCGCGGACATTGCGGTGCTTGTTATCTTTTTAGAGCAGCACAGACAAAGAAAGGCACAGGAGGGCGCACATGATTGAGCGGCTGAAAAAAGGATTTTCGGATTTGAATATTTCGGTGTCGGACACGCAGCTTAAGCAGCTTGAAACCTATGCGGCGCTGCTTGCCGAATGGAATGAAAAAATTAATTTGACTGCGATTACCGAGCCGACAGAGGTTGCGGATAAACATTTTTTAGACAGTGCCATGTGCCTGAAAACAGGCGTTTCGGGCAAGGTGATTGACGTTGGAACGGGCGCGGGATTCCCGGGACTGGTCCTTAAAATTTTAAAGCCCGAGATTGAGCTTTGTTTGCTGGACTCATTGCAAAAACGAATCGGGTTTTTGCAGGCAGTGTGCGAGGCGCTTTCTTTGGATGGCGTTACCTTTGTGCATGCGCGCGCCGAAGACGGCGGACAGGATAGGCTTTACCGCGAATCGTTCGATTATGCGGTTGCGCGCGCGGTTGCAAATCTTTCCACTCTTTCGGAATACTGTTTGCCTTTTGTAAAGACAGGCGGGTGCTTTGTTGCCATGAAAGGACCGAAAGCAAGCGAAGAGGTTATTTTGGCGAAAAATGCAATAAAAAAGCTGGGCGGGGAGGTTTTGGAGGTTTTGGAAGAAAAAATTCCCGATACCGACTACGAACACGTTTTGGTTTCGATAAAAAAAGTTCGACCGACCCCGACGCAATACCCCAGAAAAGCCGGAAAACCCGCAAAACAACCCTTATAAATTGTGAAAAATTGTCGCGTTTTGCGATAATTTTTTTCATAAAGGGGTTTCCAAATATTTCCAATTATGGTATAATTAACCAGTAAACGGCAAAGCATGCTAAAATAAGCTGTGCCGCGGCAGATAAAAAACAAGAAAAAGAGAGAAACAAGCAGGGAAAAGAGAGGAAGGATGTTAAAATGAAAGAAATGTTACAGGAAAGAAGCGGGTCGGTTACCCAAATTACGCAAATACCAATCAGCAAAATAACCACCAATCCGTATCAGCCGCGGAAGCTGTTTGCATCGGGGCAATTGGACGAGCTTGCCATGAGCATTAAGGAGTACGGCGTGATTCAGCCGATAACCGTCCGCAAGAATTTTATCGGCGGGTATGAGCTGATTTCGGGCGAGCGGCGCATGCGCGCTTCCAAGCTTGCGGGAAAGGAAATGATTCCCTGCATTATTGTGGACGCGGACGAGAATGACTCGGCAATTATTGCACTGCTTGAGAATTTGCAGCGTGCGGATTTAACGTTTATGGAGGAGGCAGAGGCGATTTTTCACTTGGTGCAGGAGCACAAATACACCCAGGAGCAAATTGCCAGAAAACTGGGCAAAAGCCAGTCGGCGGTTGCAAACAAAATCAGATTATTAAAGCTGCCGACCGAGGCACGGAAGATGATTCAGGACAACGGTTTGACCGAGCGGCACGCACGTGCGCTTTTGCGCATTGCGGACGAGCAGCTGCAGCTTAAAATTTTGAAAATCGTGTGCGAAAAACAGTTAAACGTTACGCAGACCGAAATGTTAATCGAGCGCACGCTTGAGCGGCTGTCGGCACCGAAAAACGAAAAAGAGGGCAGAATTAAGGGAATTGTTGAGCTGCGAATGTTTTTAAACACCGTGAACAAAGCAATCGATGTGGTAAAGCGTGCGGGCGTGCCCATTTTAACACAGAAAAAAGACCGGGGCGACTGTATTGAATACGTCATCAAAATTCCGCGCGACAGAACGCGCATTACCACCACATTATAAGAAAGGAAGTTGACAGAAAGGTTGTTTTGCGGTACAATACCTTATAGGTGATTGTATTGAAAAAAAAGATAGGATTTGCGCTGCTCATTTTGATTACCATTTTGCTTGTGCTTTGGGGACGGGAAAACTACACGTGGAAAAGCCGCTCAATGTTTGCGATGGACACATACTGCACCATAAAAATAAAGGGCGGCGGCAAGGTGATTGACAAAATGGAGGGCTGCATAGAAAAATACGATAAAAAAATGAATGCGTACAGCGCGGATTCGGCCGTGTATGCGTTAAATGAAAGCGAAGAGAGCGAAGATAAAGAGATTGTCTCTCTTTCAAAGCAGCTTTATACATACTATAAAAAGACAGGCGGCGCGTTTGATTTTACCTTAAAAAAGCTGTCCGACGCATGGGGATTTGAGACAGAGCATCCGCACGTGCCCGAAAAAATCGCGTTTTCGGATTTCGGGGCGGACAAGGTTTCGTTTACGGATTCAAAAGTGCGTTTAAACGGGGTCGAGGCGGATTTTGGTGCTGTGACTAAAGGGTATGTGACCGACAGGCTGGTTGACATTATGAACGAATCGGGTGTGAAAGACGCCGTTTTGGATTTGGGCGGCAACGTGTATTCGAAAGGCACACAAAAAATCGGGATTAAAGAGCCGAGCGACACCGAATCCGCGCTTGCGTGCGCGGTTACGGTTTGCGACAGGGCGGTGGTGACCTCGGGTGTGTATCAGCGGTATTTCATTGATGACAGCGGAAAACGGCGGCACCATATTTTAGACCCGAAAACCGGCTATCCTGCGGAAAACGACATTTTGTCGGTGACTGTCATCGGGGACAGCGGCACGGTGTGCGATGTGCTTTCCACCGCGTTTTTGGTTATGGGTAAGGAGAAAATCTTTGAAATGTATCAGTCGTTTGGGGCGGTTGAAGTGATTGTTCTAACGTCCGATACGCTGTACTGCACAAAAGGGATTGCAGGGAATTTAAGTGATGTGAACGGAAAATACAAACAGGTTGTCATGTAAAAGGAGGGCTTAACATATGAATATAGATGTGGCGGTTGTCGGCGGTGGCGCAGCGGGGCTTACGGCCGCGATGTATACTGCGCGGGCGGGGCTTAAAACCGTTGCTTTCGCCGCAACGTACGGCGGACAGACGGTCAATGCCGCCAAAATTGAAAATTATCCCGGCATTATTGAAACGGATGGGTTTACACTGATGGAAACCGTTCGCCGTCAGGCAGAGAAGAGCGGCGCGGAAATCAAAAGCGAAACGGTTACAAATATCGATTTTGACGAAATGACAGTGAACGGAACAAAGTGCCGTGCAATCATTCTTGCCATGGGCACCGAGCATAGAAAACTGGGACTTGACGGCGAAGAGGCGCTTACGGGGCGCGGCATTTCGTATTGTGCTGCGTGCGACGGCAATTTCTTCCGCGGCAAGACGGTTGTGGTGGCGGGCGGCGGCAACACCGCCGTGTTTGACGCAATTTATCTGTCCAAGCTTTGCAAAAAAGTGTTTGTCGTGCATCGGCGCAACGCGTTCCGTGCAGAACCCGCGGCGGTTGAAAAACTGAAAAATGCCGAAAATGTCGAGTTTGTTTTAAACAGCAATATTACGGAATTTTTGCAAAAGGACGGACGCCTTTCGGGCGTGCGCACCGAAACGCGCGAAATCGAGTGTGACGGTTTGTTCGTTGCCATCGGCAGTATGCCCGCAGACGGCTTAGTGAAAGGCATGCTTGAAACAGACGGCGGCGGAATTAAAGTAAATGCGCGCATGGAAACCTCGCGCAAAGGCGTTTTTGCGGCGGGAGATGTGACAAACACCAATCAGCGCCAGATTATAACGGCGGCGGGGGACGGCGCAAAAGCGGCAAAATCCGCCATTGAATACCTTCAAAAAATATGATTTTTCGGGCAGTTTTCGCATGAAGTTTGCAAAACTGCCTTTTTTCTGCAAAAAAATTTCATAAAGTGGTTTACAACGCAGAAAAAAAGTGCTATAATAGTCTTTGTGTAAGATTGTTTTTTAAATTGAAAGGAGATAAAAAACATGGCAAGAAAAAAGATTTCCATGGATGGTAATACCGCTGCCGCACACGTGAGCTATGCGTTCACCGAAGTTGCAGCTATTTATCCCATCACACCTTCAAGCCCGATGGCTGAAGTAACCGACACATGGTCGGCAACAGACAAGAATATTTTCGGAGAACCTGCAAGAAATATCTTCGGCGACCGTGTAAAAATGGTTGAAATGCAGTCCGAAGGCGGCGCAGCAGGCGCTGTTCACGGTTCCCTCGCAGCAGGCGCTCTGACCACAACATATACGGCATCGCAGGGCTTGCTTCTGATGATTCCGAACATGTATAAAATTGCCGGCGAATTGCTGCCGAACGTTATTCATGTATCGGCTCGCTGCGTTGCATCTCATGCACTGAACATTTTCGGCGACCATTCGGACGTTTATGCATGTCGTCAGACAGGTTATGCTATGCTTGCTGAAACAAACCAGCAGGAAATCATGGATCTCGGCGCTGTTGCACACCTTTCAACCATTAAGGGCAGAGTTCCGTTCTTAAACTTCTTCGACGGTTTCCGCACATCGCACGAAATTCAGAAGATTGAAGTTTGGGATTACAAAGATTTGGCTGAAATGGTTGATATGGACGCTGTTAAAGCATTCCGTCAGCGCGCAATCAATCCGCAGCACCCGGTTCTCCGCGGCTCGGCTGAAAACGGCGATATTTTCTTCCAGCACAGAGAAGCATGTAACGAATACTACGAAAAGCTGCCGGCTATCGTAGAAGAGTACATGGACAAAGTAAATAAGAAAATCGGCACAAACTATAAACTGTTTAACTACTACGGTGCGCCGGACGCAGAACGCGTTATCATTGCAATGGGTTCTATCTGCGACGTTTCCGAAGAAGTTATCGACTACATGAACGCACACGGCGAAAAAGTTGGTTTGGTTAAAGTTCGTCTGTACAGACCGTTCTGCGCAGATAAACTGGTTGAAGCTTTACCGAAGACTGTTAAGAAGATTGCAGTTTTAGACAGAACAAAAGAACCCGGCTCTTTGGGCGAACCGCTTTACTTAGACGTTGTTGCAGCTCTTGCTTCCGAAGGCGTTACAGCTAAGGTTGTAGGCGGCAGATACGGATTAGGTTCGAAAGATACTCCTCCGGCAAGCGTTTTCGCTGTATATGAAAACTTAGCGCAGGATGAACCGAAGAACCACTTCACAATCGGTATCGTAGATGATGTTACCGGCCATTCTCTTCCGGAAAAAGCATGTCCCGACACAGCGGCAGAAGGCACAATCTCCTGCAAGTTCTGGGGTCTCGGCGGCGACGGTACCGTTGGTGCAAACAAGAACTCCATTAAGATCATCGGTGACCACACAGATAAATTCATTCAGGCATACTTCCAGTATGACTCGAAGAAAACAGGCGGCGTTACCATTTCCCACCTTCGTTTCGGTGACAAGGTAATCAAATCGCCTTACTATGTAACAAAAGCAGACTTTGTTGCATGCCATAACTCTTCCTACATCTTAAAAGGCTATAAAATCGTTCAGGACGTTAAGCCGGGCGGTACATTCATGTTAGACTGCATGTGGGACGTAAGCGAGCTTGACAAACACCTGCCCGCACCCGTTAAGGCATACATTGCAAACAACAACATTAAGTTCTACATCATCAATGCAACAAACATTGCTGCAAAAGAAATCGGAAATCCGAAGGTTAAGAACACCGTTCTGCAGTCCGCATTCTTTGCGCTTGCAAACATCCTGCCCAAGGATGAAGCAATTGAATATATGAAGAAGATGGCTTACAAATCCTACATTAAAAAGGGTGAAGCTATCGTTGAACTCAACTACAAAGCAATCGATGCCGGCGCAAACGCAATGGTAGAGGTTGACGTTCCCGCTGCATGGAAAGATGCTAAAGTTACCGAAACAAAGGCTCCCGCAACAGGCGACAGAAAAGATTTGGTTGACTTCGTTAACAACATTGTAGAGCCCGTTTCCTTAATGAACGGCGACGAGCTGCCGGTATCCGCATTCAAAGATATGGCAGACGGTACAATGCCGCAGGGCGCTGCAGCTTATGAAAAACGCGGTGTTGCCGTATCCGTTCCGGTATGGCATCCCGAGAATTGTATTCAGTGTAACAACTGTGCCTTCGTTTGCCCGCATGCAACCATCAGACCGTTCGCTATGACGGCTGAAGAAGCTGCTAACGCACCGAAAGTTACAAAGTTCACCGAAAAACCGGTTATTAAGACTGATTATAAATTCACAATGGCAATCAGCCCGATGGATTGTATGGGTTGTACGCTTTGTGTTAAGGCTTGCCCGGTATCCGCAAAAGCAATCAGAGATAATGCACCCGAAAAAATGGCTATTGAAATGGTTTCTCAGGAATCTCAGCTCGACCAGCAGGCTGCATTTGATTATGCGGTAGCAAACGTTTCCGAAAAGCCCGAACTGATTAACACAACCGTTAAAGGCAGCCAGTTCAAACAGCCGCTGCTTGAATTCTCCGGTTCGTGCGCAGGCTGTGCGGAAACATCGTATGCGCGTTTGATTACACAGCTCTTCGGTGAGAGAATGTATATCTCCAACGCAACAGGCTGTTCGTCCATTTGGGGCGGTTCTGCACCGGCTACACCGTACACCGTAAACAAAGAATCGGGTCACGGTCCGGCTTGGGCAAACTCCTTGTTCGAGGACAACGCTGAACACGGTTTGGGTATGTATCTCGGTCAGAAGACTATCCGCAACCGCTTAATCGGTTACGTTGAAGAAGTTGTTGCAAGCGAAAAAGCTCCGGCTGAACTCAAAGCAACAGCGCAGAAATTCTTAGATACAAAAGACAACGGCAAAGAAAACGAAGGCGCAACCAAAGCACTCGTTGCTGAACTGGAAAAGACAGCAGATAAATGCGATCTTTGCGCTAAGATTCTTGCTGAAAAAGACTATCTGTCCAAGAAGTCCGTTTGGATCTTCGGCGGCGACGGTTGGGCATATGATATCGGTTTCGGCGGCTTAGACCACGTTTTGGCATCCGGCGAAGATGTAAACGTTATGGTATTCGATACCGAAGTTTACTCCAACACCGGCGGTCAGGCATCTAAGGCTTCCAACATCGGTCAGGTTGCACAGTTTGCTGCAGCAGGTAAAGCGATGAACAAGAAGAATTTGGCTGAAATCGCTATGTCTTACGGCTATGTATATGTTGCTCAGATCGCTATGGGCGCTGACATGAACCAGACCTTAAAGGCAATGACCGAAGCTGAAGCTTATCCGGGTCCGTCGTTAATCATCGGCTACGCTCCCTGCGAAATGCACGGTGTTAAAGGCGGCATGAGCAACTGCCAGCTTGAAATGAAGAAGGCTGTTGACGCAGGTTATTGGAATATGTTCCGCTTCAATCCTGCAGCAAAAGCTGAGGGCAAGAAGGTATTCACCATAGATTCCAAAGCACCGACAACGGATTACATTGACTTTATTAAGAGCGAAACCCGTTATGCGCGCTTGGCACAGTCCTTCCCCGAAAGAGCTGAAAAGCTGTTCAACAAAGCGGAAGAAGTTGCAAAAGAGAAGTATGAATATCTGAACAAATATGCAAAACTTTGGGACGAAGAATAATTCATCCGTTTGCATGAAATAAAAAAACAGCAGCAAGGCAATGCCTTGCTGCTGTTTTAATTGAGAAATACAGCGTGCTGAAAATCAGAAACGCAGAATGTTTTTTCGTGCAAAAAACGGTTGACAAGAAAAGTGGAATATGATATATTGAACTTAAATTTTATGGAAAAAAAGGGGATAGAATACAATGGCATATTTGCCTTTAATCAAGGAAAAAACGGTGTCAATTCCGCATTTTCCGACGGCAATGCAGGCGCTTATTTTTCGCTGCTGGGACATGGTTCCCTGTGCGCGGCTTGGCTGTGTTTTAAAAACAGATGCCGAAACGGTTCGCGCTTTGGCTTTTGAAATGGGATTGAAAGAGCAGAATAACACGGACGAATGGGTAGAAAAGGGCTACATTTCCATATTAAGAAGTGTTTGGGATATTTTGCCGTATGAACAAATATTAGAGCTTTTAAACTGGTCGGAAGAACGGCTTAGCTTTGTTTTAAAAGAGGACGATTTTTTATATGTTAAATTCGGATTCTTTAAATTTGACTGCAAGCCTGTTTTGTACAGACCGCTGACGCGCGAAGAACACGAGGGTGCGGCGCGAATAAAGAAATGGATGAAACGATATGTTTATCCGCTTGATTGCGAAGATGCGGCAAAACCTTTTGATTTTTGGAATGACGTATATAAAAAATCGGAAGGGTCGGAGCAGCAGTCATTTTATTTTTCCGATACGTGGTGTGTGAAAGATTACACAAACAATGAAATGTGCGCACTGTATGCGAGGGATTTTAAGGCAGATCTTCAAGAGCGTTTTTCGGTTCGTGTTTTAGACAAGGCGGATGCCGAAATTTTACTTTATTTGGATTTAATGCATGAGGAAGAGGAATACCATGAGATGCGGATTTGCGAAAACAAAATAGTAATTCATGCAGCGTCCGCGGTCGGCATTTTGCGCGGACTGAACTTTATTCTGAATAAGGCGAAAAGCGGCAATCTGAAAATTGGGACGTTTAAACGCGTTCCGGTTATTAAAACAAGATTTATTTACTCGTTTTGCGGACTCTACAGCGATTGTCTGGACCGTGATATTTCGGTTTCGTTTCCGGACTCGCTGCTTAAAAAGTATGCTGAATGCGGCATAAACGGCGTGTGGATACAGGGCGTTTTTTCTAAGCTTGCTCCATATCCGTTTGATGAAAGTTTATGTCGGAATTGGGAAAGGCGTATGGAGAATTTAAGACTTTTAACCGGAAAAGCTGCGCGCTACGGCATTAAGGTTTATTTATATGTCAACGAGCCGCGATGCATGCCGCAGGAATTTTTTATTCGTCGTCCGGACCTGAAAGGCAGAACCTATTATGAAGGAACGGCATGTCTTTGCACTTCTAATGCCGAAGTGCGGGACTATTTGGTTAAAACGGTGACGCATATCTGTGAAGAGGTGCCGCTTTTGGGCGGATTTTTTAACATTTCCATGTCTGAAAATTTAACGCATTGTTATTCCAGAAAAATGACCGAAACGGATGAACCGTGCCCGATATGCAGCAAGAAAAAACCGGAGGACGTTACGGCAGATGTCATTTCGCTGCTGGCGAACGCGGTTTTTGAGGCGGCGCCGAACATGCAGTTTTTCGTATTGACCTGGGCGTGGGAACGAATGTTCTCGGCGCAGCAGATTGAACACTTAATTAAACAGCTGCCCAAAAAAGTGGTGCTGATGAACGTTAGTGAAAATGACATGCCGTTTGAAAAGGGCGGTGTTTCTTCAAATGTGATGGATTACACGCTGTCTATGCCAGGGCTGAGTCCGTGGTCGGAAAATGTATGGCGTATGGCACGGGAAAACGGACTGCAGCTTGGTGCGAAAGTGCAGCTGAAT
>CAKSHV010000005.1 GCA_934457515.1 uncultured Clostridia bacterium | reverse complement strand
GTTCTACACCGTTAAAACCCCCGTTGGTAACGTGATTCAGAAAGAAATGGCAGTTGGCGGCGAAGTGACCACCTCGCGCGAAAACACCATGGGCGCTCTTCTGATGTATGCAAAGGAAGCTGAAATGAGCGGCAGCGTGGGTCAGTTCCCGGTATACAAAGCGACATTTAATAAAAACGGAACGGAAACCACCGCAATGACGGGCGACGTGTATAAAATCGGCGAACCGTCGTGGTTAATTCCGTCTGAAATAGAAGTGATTGACAACAAAACCGTTCTTTTAAAAGCATCTAACAGCTACGCAAACGCAACCTTCAAAGTGACTGTGAAAGACGGCGAAAGCGAGCCGGTGGTTACGTTTACGCTGTACCCGAAAAAAGAGGGTTATTTTGTGGCAAACATTCAGTCGGGCGCAGAAACAAAGGAATTTAGCTATGCATTTGCACCGTTCCGCTTTAACGGAACCGTTCTGCCCACCGAAAGCTCGCTGGTCAGCGAGCCGTATGCAACTGTTCCCATGGCGATGAAAACCGTTAAAAACGGCAGCGGAAAAGACGTTACGGTCGGCATTGCGATTGATAAAGACAGCGTGCCCCTCGAATGGCCGAAAGTGGAAAGTGCAAAATACGGCTTCAGCCTCCGCGGTCCGAACGGCGGCGCGGCACCGTCTTTGGCAGCTCCGCTTTACACAAGCGAGCAGTCTAAAATGAAAGCGGGCGACAGTTATTCGATTACCTACAGAATAATTGAATCGTTTGGCGAATGGTACCCGGTTTATAAGCACTTTGCACAGGATATTTATGGACTGACCGATTACAGAAGAAACTATTTTGCGACATTGAACGACGCGATTTTCAACACCACCGATCTTGCCAACAGCGACAAGGCGGGCTGGGACGACGGCATGCTTGGTTACTATAATATTGAGGCAAAGAACACGGTTACGCAGTCAAATCCCCTGGTATTCATGTCCACCTACCTCTTAACCGAGGACAAGGATTTCTTAGAGCGCAGAACCATCCCGACTCTTGCCTACCTGCTCACCCGTCCGGGCTTCCATTACAGTAACGGCGATTTAGAGGGCGGCACGGCAAACTACGGCGGCGTAACGCCGATCGGCACGGCGTGCAGAAACTACGGCAGCGCGGTATACGGCGGCGCCTACCTCATGAGCGAAAAGATGATGACGCCGTTAAAAGAAATCGGCATCGATAAAGGTCTTGTTTCGGTTGACACCTACGGCACAGCGCCGAAATATCAGGAATATTTGTGGCTTTACAAGTACACAAACGACAAATCCTACCTGGAAAAAGCCGAGACCGAGGCAAAGAAATTTATTGAAAATCAGATTGACGCGCCCAGAAGTGTTCGCTTTAACGAGGAAATGTTTATTGCAATCAACTTCTATCCGCAGTTCTTCGGACTGATTGATTTATATGAAGTAACGCAGGATAAACAGTATTTAGACGCGGCTGTGAAAGCGGCATACAACCTTTTGCCCACCGTTTGGATTTATCCGAACAGCGGCGACGAGGACTACACCGTTTCGGCAGACTATGTGCGTGAAACAAGATATGCGAAAAACGGCGGTCCGCGCTGGTACGGCAAAATTAAATACACCCCCGGCGAGGGAGAGTATGACAAGCTGCAAGACCAAACCCTGCCGTTCTGGACGGTTTCGAGAGCGGGTCTTTCGCTCGAACAGACCTTTACCTACACCATGCACGGTTCGGGCAACATGATTATGGCATCCTGGGCGCCGGACCTCATGCGCCTTGCCGAATATTCGGGCGATCCGATTTTTGAAACGTATGCAAGAAATGCGGTAGTCGGCAGACACACAACCTACAGCGGCTATTACTACAATAACTATTTTGCATATCAGCAAAATAAGGATTATCCGTTTGAAGGACCTGACATCACGGGCATTTACTGGCACCACATGCAGCCGTTTTTGGCAATGCTGCAGGACTTCTTGTTCACACAGGCGTGGAACTGGTCGAACCAAAAGATTAACTTCCCGTCAGTTCGCAACTCTGGCTATGCATACTTCTCCAACCGTATGTACGGCGGCGAAAGCGGTAAGTTCTATGACGAGGACAATATGTGGCTGTGGCTGAAAAAAGGTATTGTTACAACCGATAATGTGCAGCTTGACTGGGTTGCGGCGCGCAAAGACGGCGTGGCAGCAATCGGCTTTATGAACGAGGACACAGCACCGCAAAGCGCAGCCATCACTTTGGGCGATGTTCTTTCAGGCTACACGGGCGAGGCAACCGTGTTTGACGCGGACGGCAACACATCCGCCCTTCAGATTACCGACGGCAAAGCGGAAATCACCGTTCCGGGACGCACAATTCTTTCGATTAAGATTCAGTCTGACGCGGTGAAAGCACCCGAATACAGCACCGTTCAGATTAACGAGGCGAATGCCGGCAAGCAAACGGTATCACCGAAAGACGGCGAAACCGATTTCGGATATGTTTTGCAGATGTCGGGCGATGAATATTTTGCCTATGTCGGCATTTCCGAGGGCTTTGAAAAGGCAGAGAAAGCAGTTCTGCACTATAAAGTCGGAAACGGCGCATGGCAGACCATGGACGACACCTATGCACCTTTTGAGTTTATCGTGAAAGTAACCGACCCGAAAGCATCCTTTACCTATTACGTGGAAAAGGTGATTGACGGCAAAACGATAAAATCTTCCGAAAAAACACTCACTCCGATGACAAAATAAAAGACTTGTTTTTAAAAATCACTTCCGCGGCCGCGGAAGTGATTTTTTGTTTGCCATCCACATAAAAAAATCGTAAAGAAATGGTTAGAATGAATTGACAAAAGATGTCGAAAATGATATAATTTAAATACTCTGCAAATATGGGCGAAAACGGTCGGAAAAGCGTTTGTTTTCTTAAAAAAGAGAACAAGCCCGCGACGCATAAACGGCAGAAGTACGAATATTTTTAAAATGGGGGGAGCGGAAATGAAGCTCGGACGGACACAGAAAAACTGCATAATCATAGGGCTTTTGGCGGTTCTGCTCTTTTGCCTTTCTTTAACAATCGGCTATGCCATTTTGTATGACGGCTATCTGTTAAACGCATCGGAAGGCACCTTTGCGTTCGGCGGCAGAGAGTATGCGGTTTCCGACAAACCGTTTACCTACTGCAAGGTTTCCTATGCGCCGATTGAAGAGTGCTTAAAGCATGTGGGCTTCGGCTTTGGCTGGAACAGCGAGCGCGGCACGTATGTGATAACGGACGGCGACGCGACTTATGAAGTGAAAAACGAAAGCCGCACAGTTTTGAAAAACGGCGCGAAATACGCGCTTTCCATGCCCATAAAAATGCGGGACGGCAAATATTATGCGCCTGCCGAATTTTTTGAAAAAATGATGGGTAAAAAATTCATTTTTCAGGGCAGAATAAGGGATAAATATGTGGACAAACTGATTTTTGTGCCCCATTCCAACTATTTCTTTTTAAATTCAACCCGCTTTGAAATGCCGGACAACGTTATGCAGTATAACGGCGAAGCCTTTTTCCCCGCCAACGCGGTTTTGGAGGCGATGGGCTTTTCACTTGGCTGGGACACCGATAAAAACGGCCTGGAGGTTTGCCGCAGCAGCGTAAGAGAGGTTATTGCAGACGGCAGCGCGGCTTTAAAGGCGGCGGGCGGCGACAGCTCGGTTTCGGCAGACGCGTTTATGTTTCATAACCTGTACTATGTCAGTGAAAACAGCCTGAAAAACTTAACCGATGTGAACGTCAGCGTGGAGGGCAAATTAGAAGATTGCCCGCTTTACAAGCGTGATTTGCTGCAAGACACCGTTGTGCCCGACGACTTTAGAATTAACGCGCCCGTTGTATTTTACAAGGGCTGCTGCACCGTTGGCAACATGGCAATGGAAATTCTGGGCATTAACCAAAACGACGCAAAATCCTATGCGGGCGTTGTAAACGCTTTGGCGGAAAGTCTGCCGAACGTGACGACCTATTCGATTGTTGTGCCGAACTCTGCCGAATTTTATGCGCCCAAGCATAAATCGAGCAAGCTTGTAAACGGCATTAAGACGATATATGCGAATTTAAGCGACAAAGTTGTGCCGATTAACGCGGTGAAGCCGCTGGGCGAGCATGCGGGCGAAAAGCTGTATTTTTCGACCGACCACCACTGGACGCAGCGCGGCGCATACTATGCATACCGTGCCTTAAACGACTACCGCGGATATAAAACGCCCGATTTGTCAGAGCTGAAAACCGCCCATGTTTCGGGTTTTGTCGGCTCGTTTGCGGGCTTTATGAAGGGCACGCCGGGCGAGGCGGTTTGCCGCAATAACCCCGATTTGTTAGAGCGCTTTCTGCCGCAAACCGAGGTTTCGGGCGAAGCTTTTTCGGACATGAATATGAAAAAAAGCCTTGGAAAGGTCTATGCCATTGACAAGCGCTATAACACCTACATGACCTTTATCAGCGGCGACCGGCCGATTAGCCGCTTTACCACAAGCAACAAAAACGGAAAAAGCGCTTTGATTATTAAAGAATCTTACGGCAACGCGTTTGCAACTTTTGCCATGAACGATTATGAAACGGTTTACGTGTTAGACCCCCGCGAATTTAACGGTTTTGCGGGCAAAACCGAGAAGTTTAACTTGGTTTCTTTCTATAATGCGCACCCGTTTGACGATTTGATTGTCATAAACTATCCCGTGGGCATGACCTCGGGACTGCGCCAGGCAATTTATAATTTAATTCAATAAGATAATTTCCGCTGCGCGGTCTCCCGCGCGGAACAAACTAAAATCGCGCCGCATTTTGCGGCGGAACGGAGAAAAACATGATTTTTTCAAGCCTTTTGTTTTTGTGCATATTCTTGCCGGCAGTTTTGCTTTTGTACTATGCCTCCAAAAACATGACCTATAAAAATATTGTGCTGGTTGCCGCATCGCTCCTGTTTTACGCCTGGGGCGAACCGGTGTATGTTTTGGCGCTGATTTTCAGTTCGCTGGTGGACTACACGGTCGGCCGCGTGATTGATAAAACGCGGGGCACATGGAAGGCAAAAGCCGCGCTCCTTTGTTCGCTCATTATCAACTTAGGACTGCTCGGCGTGTTTAAATATTCCGGCTTTTTTGTGGAAAACATCAATCTGATTTTCGGCACGAATATACCGTTCCGCGGCTTTGCTCTGCCGCTCGGCATTTCGTTTTACACGTTCCAGACCATGTCCTATTCCATCGACATGTACAACGGCAACGTGAAGGTGCAAAAATCTCTTTTGAAATTCATGGTATACGTTTCCATGTTCCCGCAGCTTGTGGCGGGCCCGATTGTGCGCTATATCGACATTGAAAGCCAAATGGATAACCGCCGCGTTACGCCCAAAGATTTTGAAGAGGGCGTTATGCGCTTTGCCCAGGGGTTGTTTAAAAAAGTTATTTTGGCAAACAGCGCGGGCAAAATCGTAACCACTTTTTTGGACGGCGACCTGGCAAATCTGTCAACCGGCGGCGCGTGGCTCGGACTTATTATGTATGCCTTTCAGATTTACTATGATTTTTCAGGCTATTCGGATATGGCAATCGGCCTTGGCCGGTTCTTCGGCTTCCGCTTTCTTGAAAACTTTAATTACCCCTATATTTCCAAAAGTGCAACCGAGTTTTGGCGCAGATGGCACATTTCGCTTGGCACGTTCTTCCGCGATTATGTGTACATCCCGCTCGGCGGCAATCGGCATCACCAAATCCGAAACATTATTGTCGTTTGGTTCTTAACCGGTTTTTGGCACGGCGCAAGCTGGAATTTCATTCTGTGGGGCTTGTATTACGCATTTTTCCTGATTATTGAAAAGAAATGCTTTAAGGGCGCGCTTTTAAAAATGCCCGCATGGCTTGGCACGATATACAGCAGCATTGTGGTTTTGTTCGGCTGGGCACTGTTCTATTTCACCGATTTTTCGCGTTTGATTCAATTTTTGAAAATTGCACTCGGACGGTCGTATGCTCTGCTTGATTTAAAGGTAAGCGGCGAATTTATGGGCTCGGTTTTCCTGCTCGTACTGCTTATTTTCTGCGCAACGCCCGCGTTTAAAATTATAACGGACAAAACGCGCGAGAAAGCGCCCGCGGTGTACCGCACCCTTGCGCCTGTTTGGGTGGCTGCCATTATGTTTGTTTCATTTGTACTGCTTGTGGGACAGACCTATAATCCGTTCCTGTATTTCAGATTTTAAGGGCGGACGGATAGCGGAATTTTGCCGCGTTATGCGCGGCGGAACGGAGATTTAAGATGAAAAAAGATATGAATCGGGCAAACTTAATAACCGTTATTTTGTTTTGCGGCATGCTCGCTTTGTTTTTCTATATCGGCGTGCTTGCGCCGAAAGATATGTCGGCGGCGGAACGCGAAAACCGCGAACTAAAGCAAATGCCGGCATTTAACGCCGAAACGGTGTTTTCGGGCACTTTTTCCAAAGATTTTGAGGATTATTTGGCAGACAACGTGGGTTACCGCTCGTTTTTTATGGACATTTCGGCTAAAATCGATGCTTTAAAAGGCATTAAAACCGAAAGCGGAAAAATCGTTTCGGCAAACAAAGATTTGGGCACGGGCGTGCAGGGCGAAAATCAGCTTTTGATTTTGTCCGACCGTGTGATGGAGGTTTATAAGAAAGACGATGCGGCGCGGGATGCGTATATCCAATCGCTCAACGGTTATGCCGAAACCCTCCCCGAATCGGTCCGCATGTTCAGCATGCTGGTGCCGACCCAGATTGAGTTTTATGAAAAACAGACGGTTGCGGACAGCGAAAAAGACACGATAGATACCATTTATAAAAATTTGAATGACCGAATTACAACGATTGACGCCTACAGCGCGTTAAAAGCCGGCAGGGACGAGTATATTTATTTCAGAACCGACCACCACTGGACGCAGCGCGGCGCATTTTTGGGCTATTCCGCCTTTTGCAAAACCGCCTTTTCCAAAACGCCGAACCTTTCGGACTATAAGGAACATTCGCGGGACGGATTTTTGGGGTATTTATACAATCAGGCGAACGACGTGAGCCTGGCAAGCCATGCCGATTCCATTGAGTGGTTTGAAAAAGGCGAAAATGTGAAAGTAGAGGCGCGCGCCTTCGAGGACGGCAAATTTGTTGACTACGAAACGAAAATGTACACCGTTCCGCTGCTTTCCGAAAAGCCGAAATACAGCCTGTTTATGGGCGGTGATCATCAGTTTGCTAAAATGCACACCAAAAACACAAACGGCAAAACCCTGCTTGTGATTAAGGACTCTTATGCAAACGCGCTTTTGCCGCTGCTGACAGAGGACTACGAAACGATTTTGGTGATTGACCCGAGAAATTATTACGGCAAGGTGACCGACTTGATTTCGGAATACAACGTGGATGACTGCTTATTTATAAACTATGTGTTCACCACCACTTTTTCCGATTTTGTCGGCAAGCTGAACGAAGTAAAATAAAATCAGTTTTGTGCGGTTTTCGGTAAAACGCCGAAAACCGCTTTTTTGCGAAACGGCGCATAATGCTTGCGCCGTTTCGCGTGCAGAATAAAACGGAGTGTGAAAGAAATGAATGCTTATAATAAAACGATTGTTGCTTGCTATATCGGATATATTGTACAGGCAGTTGTAAATAATTTTGCGCCCCTGCTGTTTGTAACCTTTCAGCGGGGGTTCGGAATTCCGCTTGATAAAATTGCGCTGCTGATTACCGCAAACTTTGGTCTGCAGCTTGTAATTGACCTGATTGCCGCGCATTTCGGCGATAAAATCGGCTATCGGAAAATGGTGGTTGGGGCGCACATTTTCTCTGCAGTTGGGCTGATTCTCTTGGGAACGCTGCCCTTTATCATGAAAAACGCCATGGCGGCGCTTACCATATCCACCGTTATTTATGCGGTCGGCGGCGGACTGATTGAAGTGGTTGTAAGCCCCATTGTAGAATTTTGTCCGTGCGAGCGAAAAGAGGCGGCGATGAGCCTGCTGCATTCGTTTTACTGTTGGGGACAGGTGGGGGTTGTGTTGCTTTCCACCTTGTATTTTGCGCTGTTCGGCGCGGAAAATTACCGTTTTATGGCATACATATGGGCGCTTATCCCGCTGTTTAACGCGGTGATGTTTTTGTTCGTTCCCATTGTGCAGCCCGAAAACGGGCATAGCGATAAGGGCGCGTTTCAAACGCTGTTTTTCGCAAAAATCTTTTGGGTTTTCGCGCTGCTTATGGTGTGCGCGGGCGCAAGCGAGCTTTTAATGAGCCAGTGGGCATCGGCGTTTGTAGAGGAGGGGCTCGGCGTTTCGAAAACCCTCGGCGACCTGATGGGCCCGTGTTTGTTTGCAGTGTTCATGGGCTCTGCCCGCGTGTTTTACGCAAAGAAAAGCGAATCGATTTCGCTGACTGCCTTTATGTCGGTCAGTGCGGTTTTGTGCATTGTAAGCTATCTTTTGGTGGCGTTTGTTCAAAATCCGTTTTTTGCGCTGCTTGGGTGTTCGCTTTGCGGGCTTTCGGTCGGCATTATGTGGCCGGGCACCTATTCTTTGGCGGCAAAGCACTGCCCGGGCAGCGGCACGGCGATGTTTGCGCTGCTGGCTCTGGCGGGGGATTTAGGGTGCACCGCCGGGCCGACGGTGGGCGGCTTTATCTCCAGCGCGTTTGGCGACAATTTGCGGGCGGGGCTGCTGTTTGGTGTTTTGTTTCCGCTTCTTTTGCTTTTGGGTATCCGCTGTATGAAGAAGGCGATCAAACAGAGTAAAACAGGCTGCAGCAAAATACATTTGTGTTGCTGAAGTCTGTTCTCAACACGGATTTTTTGACAAAGCGGAAAAGATGTCCGCTGTACAATTTAATATAAATCTGCGTGTAAAAACAACCGTTTTTGTCTGTTATATAATTTCAATTTTGTGCCGAACTGCTCACTGCCAAAGTTGAACGAAGAAACATAATTCCCCGAAAATTATGCTTCTGTATTTTTCTCTTTTTCGGGTGTCCAGACCGATTTATATTTTATAAAGTAGTAGATAGTCATGATAAGGCTCAATCCTTCGCCCACGGCAAGCGAAATCCACACGCCGTCCGTTTCGAAAAAGCGGGGCAGAATGAGAACCGGGAATACCATAAAAATAACGGTTCGGCAGAATGATAAAATTGCCGAAGTTTTGCCGTCGTTTAATGCTGTGAACCAACCCGACGACAACACGTTGTATGCCATCATGAAAAACGAAATTGCAACAATGTGAAACCCGTGCAGAGCCGTTTCATATACCATTCGGTTGCCCTTTGCAAAGACCGAAACCACGCTGCCGCCGAACATGTAGCTGATGGCGGTTACAACGACCGACGCGCCCAAAATGGTGTAAATACTGATTGTAAACAGCTTTTTAAGGCGTTTTTTCATGCCGCGTCCCAAATTGTAGCTGACAACCGAGGCAATGCCTGTGATGTAGCCGCGGAACATGCCGCTGAACAGCCCCTGCGCATACCAGATAATGGTCAGCGACGCTACACCGTCCGACCCCGCAAGGTTCATTAAAATGTTGTTAAATAAAATGGTTACGGTGGAGAACGCCAGAACGCTTACCATTTCGGACGAGCCGTTCACACAGCTTTGCCACAGCGTTTTCCATCTCCATTTCGGCTTTACGATATACAAAACACGGTCGCGGTGTACGGCAAACAGAATCAGTCCGATTATTGAGGGCAGCGCATAACCGATGCCGGTTGCAATTGATGCACCCAAAATGCCCATGTTTAATTTTGCAATAAAAATCCAGTCTAAAACAATGTTAATCACGCCGCCCAAAACCGAGAAAATCAGTCCCAAATGCGCGTGACCGACCGTAATGTAGCTCATTTGCCAAATCATGCCGAACACGGCAAAGGGCATGGTGAGCAGCACCGGAATCATATAGTCGATGCAGTAGGGCATAAGCGCGTTGTCCGAGCCAAGGAAGCGGCAAAGCGGTTTTAAAAATAAGAAACAGAACACCACCAGCGCGGTTGTGAACAAAAAGCAGGAAAGGGCAAGCAGCGAAAAATCTTCCCGTGCCTCTCTTTCTTTTCCTTCACCGATTTTGCGCGCCACCAGCGCATTTCCGCCCGTTCCGAACATCATGCCGATGGCAGAGGACAGGAATATCATGGGGGTTACGATGTTTATGGCAGACAGCGCGTCGGTGTCTACAAGCCTTGCTACAAAAATGCCGTCCACCGTGGAATAAATGTTCATGATAATGCTTGAAATAATGGTCGGCATGGCAAATAAAATCAACCAACCGAATGAAATTTTATGTTCTAATTTTAAATTGCTGTTATTCATGGTTGTCCTCCAAACGTTTTTGCGCATGCTTTAACTCTTCGCTGCAGCTTGCAATGTATTGCTTTGTGACCGAAAGCAGCATTTTTTGCTCGTCTTCGGAAAGGTTGCGCATGGCGCGCTGTTCGCATGACCGAAGCGGCAGCAAAATATTTTCTGCCTCCTGTTTTCCGATTTCTGTAAAGAAAACAGCTTTGTTTCGGCGGTCGGATGGTATTTCTGTCAGCCCAACCCAGCCTTTTTTGTAAAGCGCCGTTACGATTGCGTTTACGGTCTGCTTGGGCAGTCCGCAGCGCTCGCACAGCATTTTTTGGGTGCAGCTTTTCGTGTCGTACAGATGCCCTAAAAGGCAAAGTCCCGTGAGTGACAGTCCGCACGCGCGTGCATAGTCGGCATAGGCGGTGTCCCATTCCCTAAAATACGCAAAATATTCATTTGTAAGCGCCTGTAAATCCATGGAAAACACTCCTTTTCGTCCGAACATCTGATAGTCCGGCTGTCGGACTATTATATCAAAACAATCCGCCTTTGTCAAGCAAAGGCGGTGAGTCCTTAACAATTTTTAATGGCAAAATGTCTGTTTTTTCTGCAAATTAAAGCTACTTTTTCCGCGTAAGACATGCCAAACACTCGGTGTGGCGGGTTTGGGGAAACAAATCAAAGGGGTAAACCGTGCCGAGGTTGTATTTTTCGGACAGGATTTTGATGTCCCGCGCAAAGGTGGCGGGGTTGCAGGAAATGTATAAAATTTTATCGGGCGCACAGGTAAGCAGGGCGGAAAGCAGCTTTTCGTCGCACCCTTTCCGCGGCGGGTCAATTACAACCGCGTCGGGCCGCATGCCTTTTTTAATCAGTTCGGGCAGCACGTCTTCGGAAAGTCCTTCTATAAATTCCGCGTTTTGAATATGGTTCTTTTCCGCGTTCTCGCGGGCGTTTAAAACCGCCTGCGGCACACATTCCACGCCGATTATTTTTTTCGCGCGGTCTGCCATAAAAAGCCCGATTGAACCGATTCCGCAGTACATGTCAAGAACCGTTTCACCGCCCGACAGATTTAAAAGTTCCTTGCCCTTGGCATACAGGCGCTCGGTCTGGCGGGTGTTAATCTGAAAAAACGAGTGCGGCGAAATCGAAAATTTAAGATTCCCGATTTTGCCCTCCACAAAACCCTTTCCGTATAAAACAATATTCTCGCCGCCCAAAATAACGTTGGTGTTTTTGGGGTTAATGTTTTGCACAAGCGTTGCAACGCCCGCGGCTTTCATTTGCGAAATCAGCTGCTCTTTTTCGGGCAGTTTTTTGCTTTTGGTCACCAAAACCGCCATAATTTCGCTTTCGCCCGTGCGGGTGTATAAATGACGGATTTCAGAATTATACGGATAATTTTCAATGATTTTTATAAGTGCCGCATCCGCCTTGCTTTGCACGATGCAGCTTTCAATGGGAATCAGCGTGTGGCTGCGGGGCGCGTAAAACCCGCATTTCCCGTTTGACACAGGGTATTGCGCCTTGTTCCGATAGTAAAAAGGTTCGCCCTCCATGCCGCAGCACGGCGCGACTTCAAAATTCTGTAATCCCGAAAATTTCCGAAGGCAGTCCTTCACATAGTCTGTTTTAAATGCAAGCTGCGTTTCATAATTTAAATGCAGAAGCTGACAGCCGCCGCACCGCTTAAACACCGGACAAACCGGCTCTGTGCGGTCTTTTGACGGCTTTAAAATTCTTAGAATTTTGCCGTAAGCAAAATTTTTCAGCACTTTAACAATTAAAATTTCTGCCTCTTCTCCGGGAATTGCCCCCTCGATAAATATAGGAAAATTGTCTTTCCGTGCGATTCCCTCGCCGTTGCAGCCGAAATTTTCAATGGTTAACACATAGGTTTCGTTTTTCTTCATTCTGTTCTCCGATTGCGTTATTTGTGATAGGTTTCATGATTTATAATTTTAAATGCGCGGTACAGCTGCTCGGTTAATATAAGCCGCATCAGCTGGTGCGGAAAGGTCATTTTCGAAAAGCTTAATTTTAATCGGCTTGCGCTTTTCACCCGCTCGCTTAAGCCGAGCGACCCGCCGATGACAATCGCAACGCTTCCGAACCCCGCACTGCCGATTTTCTCAATCGTTTCCGCAAACGCCTCGGACGGCATTTGCTTTCCTTCCACACAAAGAGAAATCACGTAGTCATTCGGCGCAATCTGCTTTAAAATCTTCTCTCCCTCTTTTTCCAAAACGGCTCTGCATTCCGCCTCCGACGGATTATCGGGGATTTTTTCATCCGCAAGCTCAATGATTTTTAAGTCGCAAAACCGCGACAAACGCTTTGCATATTCGGCAATTCCGCCCTTTAAACAGGCTTCCTTTATTTTTCCCAAAACAATCAATTTCATTTTCATATGTATATTATAGGTAAAATTTCTGAAAAAGTCAAGAATAAGGGTTGATTTTTTGTTTTTTTGCGTGTATAATAAACTTTGTGACATAAACTATTTAAGAAAAGGAGCTGAGGGCATGAGTGCAGACCCGTATCCTAATTTAAACATGAATACTTTAAATTATACAGGACAGGACTCATAACGCCCGGCGTTTTTTGCATGCCCTGTATAAACAGGGCAGAATCATAAAAAATATTTTCTGTGACTTTGCCTCTTTCATTCAAAAAAGGAGGTTTTTTTAATGGTTACATTTTACAAAACGGAAAACAAAAAAATGGTGCAGCTGCCCGAGCGCACCGACGGTTGCTGGATTTGCGTAACCGACCCGTCCGAACCCGAACTTTCGGCTTTGGCGGAATCTTTGGGCATTGAGGACGATTTTCTGCGTGCCGCGCTGGACGAAGAGGAATCTTCGCGTATCGATTCCGAGGACGGCGTAACGCTTGTTATCATCGATATTCCGCGCGTTGAGCGCGAGGGGGACGCGGTTATTTATTCCACCATGCCTTTCGGCATTATTTTCACGGCGAAAAACGTGATAACCGTGTGCCTTGCGGAAAGCACCATCATCCGCGAATTTGCCAACGGCTCGGCAAAGCAGTTTAAAACCGAACACAAAACCCAGTTTGCGCTGCAGCTGATGTACACGGTTGCAAACCGCTATCTGCAGCACTTAAAACAGATTGATAAAATTTCCTCCCACGTGGAGAAAAAGCTGCACGCGTCTATGAAAAACGCAGAGCTGATTCAGCTTTTGGATTTGGAAAAGTCACTGGTCTATTTTTCCACTTCCTTAAAAGCCAACCAAATCACCATGGAAAAGCTGCTGCGCGGCAGAGCCATTAAAATGTATGAAGAGGACCAGGAGCTGATGGAGGACGTGCTGATTGAGGTCCGCCAGGCAATTGAAATGTCTGAAATTTATTCCAGCATTTTGTCTGGCACGATGGACGCGTTTGCCTCCATTATTTCAAACAACTTAAATATCGTCATGAAGGTGCTGACCTCCATGTCCATTATTTTAACCATTCCGACCATGATATTCAGCCTGTACGGCATGAATGTGCCGCTCCCGTGCGACACGTTTTGGTTCCCGGTCGGAATCTCGGTTGTGGTAACCGCTGCGGTGGCGCTGTTCCTTAAAAAGAAGGGTTTACTGAAATAAAGGAAGATTCGTTTCCTTTATATAGATAAGAAAGGGTGATTATAAGGATGAAAAAAGGAGTTTCTTTGTTTTTGGCGGCATTGCTGCTTTTAACGGGCGTTATGCCCGCATTTGCGGCAGAGCCGTTTACCGAACCCGTAAAGCTCATTATTTCGGGACAGGGAAACGCAAACAGCTGTTTTCGGTTTGTAACGGATTTGAAAAGTTTTCCGTTTGAAGTAACCGAAAATTCCCTTGCCGGTTGCAAAATAACAGGCGAGTGGAAACACAAAAAGACGGGCGAGGTTGTAAAGTTAGACAGCACCGTTAAGGCAAACGAAATGCGTGATAATTCAACCGTTTTGGTTGTAAACCCCACCGATTCGGTTAAAGTGAAAGACATTGATTACACAACCAATAACGAATATACATTTGATTTCACGCTGACTTATGGCGAGCCGACCGAGGCGCCGTCAGAGCCCGCAAAGCCTGCGGAAAAGCCGAGCGAAACGCCGTCTGCAAGCGATGAAAAACTTGCGCTTCATGACGGAGAAACGCTGATTCTTTTAAAAGCAGAGGATTTTGCAAAAGACATCGGTACATGGACCATTGCAAACGGTATTCAGGGCGCAACCATGAACGTGCTTTTCGGAAAAGACACCCAAAAGCCGGAGGAGTGCAAGCC
>CAKSHV010000004.1 GCA_934457515.1 uncultured Clostridia bacterium | reverse complement strand
GCCTATCGGTGCCCTGCCGTGTTTAAAATCTATGGCGGAATTTGCCGCAGAACGGAGGAGAAACGAGATGGAAAAAGCAGTAAGCATTTGTGTTGCCATTTATAATATTGAAGAAAAAATTCTGCGCGAATGCATCGAAAGCCTGATTTATGATAAATCGGAGGATGTTGAGATTATTTTGGGCGATGACTGCTCTACCAATAATTCGGGCGAGATTTGCAAAGAATACGCAAAGACCGACAGCCGCATTAAATACATTCGTGCAGAAAAAAACAGCGGGCTGAGTGAAATCCGAAATTTAATGATGCGGCATCTAAACGGAAAATATGTTACGTTTGTAGACGGCGACGACGCGGTTTCAAAGCACTACGTGCAAAGACTTTTGGATGCTGCACGCTTTGACTATGACATTGTTCTGTTTGACCGAGTACCTTTTTTCGGAAATCTGCCCGAAGAGCCCGGGCAAAACAATTCGCTTTTGAACGTGCCGCTTAAACTGTGCCGCAAATTTTCGGAATGCTGTCTTTCGGGTGCGCCGTACAACGACGGTGAAAGTCAAATCACCCCCAACGCACCGTCTGCCGCAAATACCAAGGCATACAGATACGAATTTTTGATTGCAAACGGTTTAATCTTTGTTCCGGGACTTCCGAAATCGGAAGACACGGTGTTTAATACGTGTGCATTTTTCTATTGCAAAAAACTGGGGTATCTGAATGACAAAATCTATTTTTACCGTACCAATCCCGCGTCAATCTGCAATCGCTACAGCGGCAATTTTGAAAGCATTGTTGCCGAGCCGTTTGCGGAAGACGAGAAAAATTTAAAGGTGCTTTTTGACGGTGATGAAAGGATTAAACGCGACCTTTACACCTATAAGGTGCTGTTTAACATTATTGAAAACTGCCGCTTGAACCTTTTTCATAAAAACAATCCGCACACAAAAGAGAAAAGAAAACAGGCGTTTCTGGACTTTGTGAGCCGCGAGCCGTATCAAACGTTTTTAAATACGTTTGATATAAAGGCATATCCGTGGCACGAGCGGAGAATTGTGCTTAAACTGGCGAAAGAAAAAAGGTTTAAGACTCTTGACTTTATGTATAAGCACCCCGTTTCCTTTAAAATTTACGGTGCGGTTTGTCACAGACTGAGAGGATAGATGTTTCATGCGCAGCAACGCAACACTTAAAAATTCAATATGGGGCATTGTACAGCAGGTTTTGGTGTGCGTTTTAAGCATGTTTTCGCGCCGCGTGATGCTAGACACCATCGGCGTGGAGGGCGTTGGTTTAAACGCGTTTTTAACAAGCGTTATTACCATGCTGTCTTTGGCGGAGCTTGGAATCGGCACGGCAATTGTGTATCACATGTATGCGCCGCTTGCGGAGGGCGACACCGACCGCATAACAAAACTTTTGCGGTTTTACAAGCAGGTTTACCGCGCAATTGCGGGAGCCATTTTGCTTATCGGACTTTCGCTTTTGCCGTTTATGGACAAAATCGTGTCGGACGTGAGCTATTCAAACGGCTATGTTTGCCTGATATTTTTGCTGTTTTTGCTAAACACCACCACGTCTTACCTTTTTACGTATAAACGCTCACTGATCAGCGCCGACCAAAAACAGTATATTATCATTATTTATGACTTGGTGTATAAAATCGCAACCATTCTTGTTGGCATTTTGGTACTGCTTTTAACGCACGAACTTGCCTATTATTTAATTATGCTGACGGTTTTTACCGTTTTGGAAAATATTCTGATTTCCAAAAAGGCGGATAAGCTGTATCCTTATATAAAAAATAATTGCGGCAGCCTTGAAAAAAGCGAAATGTTTCAAATTGTGAAAGACGTGCGGCACATTTTTGTGGGCAAGGTTTCGGGTGTTATCACCAACTCGACCGACAGCATTTTAATAAACATTTTCGTGGGCACCATTCAGAACGGACTGTATTCAAACTATAACATTATCATCGGCACACTGTCTTCTACGGTAAAGCAGTTTTCGTCCGCTATGCGCGGTAGTGTGGGGAATTTAATCGCTGTGGAAACACCCGAGCGGGTGGACAAGGTGTTAAACCGCCTTTTGTTTATCATGTTTTTAATCGGCAGTTTTTTTGCCGTGTGCCTGTCGGGGCTGATTGACCCGTTTATAACCCTTATTTTCGGCGACGGGCTGCTCCTTGACCGCGCAACGGTTTACATCTGCATAGCAAATTTGTATATGGCAACCGCGGACGCGCCGATGTCGAACGTGATTGTGGCGGCGGGACTGTTTAAACATGATAAATATATTGCCATTGCCGGCTCATTTGTAAACCTTGTAATTTCCTTTGTTTTGGGAAAGCGAATCGGCATGGCGGGTATTTTAATCGGCACCACCTGTACCCTTGTAATTCAGTTCGTTTTCAAGGCGGTTGTGTTTTATAAAACCTTTTTAAAGCGGAGTTTTGTTCAAACACTTTTAAAGAGCGTGCTGTTTGCTTTGGTGACAGCTGCGGAAATCGCTTTGGTAAATTTTTTAAGCGGGTTTGTGCACATGAAAGACCCATATGCCGAGTTTGTGGTTCTTGCGTTTCTTTCCGCAAGTATTCCGATTGCAGCAGCGTGCGGTCTGTTTTTCAAAACCGACGGGTTCAAATACAGTTTGCAAATCGCAAAAAATGCGGCGGGAAAAGTGTGCAGAAAATTATGATTGCTTTTTTATAAATTTTCGTGTAAAATATATATAATGTGTTAGGGTGGGCAAAAATGGAAGAGAAAAAAAGAATACTGATTGTTGACGACGACAATGTGAATTGCGCGATTTTAACCGATGTGCTGGAGCAAAATTACCTTTTGTCTGAGGTTTCAAGCAGAAAGTCTGCGTGGACATTTTTGGAGAAAAATGCAGGTGTCGGGCTGATTCTTTTGGACATTTTCCTTTCGGATGATGACGGAATGAAGCTGCTTTCCGAGCTGAAAAGCGATGAGCGGTACAGCAAAATTCCGGTTCTTGTTATCGCGTCGGCGGCAGCGGACATTTCGTGCGTTGAACGGGCGCTGAAGGCGGGTGCGGAGGATTATATCAGCCGTCCGTTTTCCAAGGTGATAATCGAAAAGCGCGTGTCCGACCTTTTGGGACGGCGGCCGGATAGAATGTCCGGGCAGATAAGCCGCCCGAGGGGACATGCAGGCACAAGAACACTGGAATATTTGGTGGGCGAGCGCCGAAAAATCGATTTTTTCACATCGCTTACCGATGAAATCTGGTTTGAATATTTCTTTGACACAAAGGTACTGCGTTTGCCGCGCAAAGTTTCGCTTAAACTGGGCGTTCCGCAGGAAATGGAAAAGCCGTATGAAAACAAAACCGTTCATTCTTATTTTGAAGACGAAGCACGTGAACGGCTGACTGACATTATGAATCACTTTTCGGCGGAAAGTACATATTATGAGGGTGAAATCCGCCTGACCTGCGGCGGGGAAAAGCGCTGGTTTCGTATTTCTCTTCAAACCGAGTGGTCGCATGACGAAAACAAGCCCATATCGCTTTTAGGCATGCTTTCCGATATTGATGAACCGTATGTTCGGCTGGAAAAAATCGAGTCTGTCGGCGGAGAGAAAAACTGCGCAGATGTGCCGATATCTCAGCTGCAAAATGACGATTTGTCGCTGACTGCGGCACAGGCGAACAGCTTAATGCAGTATTTTAAGAAGATGTTTACGGTGGTAAGGCTGGTCGATCCCGGAATTTGCATGCAATATGCCATTGATTCCATAGGAAAGATTATCGAAAAGCCCTATCAGTGCTACACGGTGTGGAACAAAACAGACCGCTGCAGCAACTGCATTTCGTCCATTGTTGCGCACACACACAAGCCGAAAACCAAATTGGAGTTTATCAACAACGAGCTGTATAACGTTTCGGCATCCTATCTTTTGGTGGACGGCGCGCCGTATATCTTAGAGCTTGCAAGCTATGTTGATCACGACGCGATGTTTTCGCTGAACGAAAAGCAAGAGGTGCTAAATACCATCGCAGCACATAACCGCCAGCTTTATATAGACCCCGTAACGGGCGTGTATAACAGAAGGTATTACGATGACCGACTTCGGGATTTGAACGGCGAATATGCTTTTGCCATGCTGGATTTGGACAATTTTAAGCAGATTAACGATTCTTACGGGCATTTGGCGGGCGATGCGGCACTCTCAGCTGCGGCAAACGCCATTAAAGGCAATGTCCGGAGCGGCGATGATGTTATCCGCTACGGCGGCGATGAATTTTTCCTGCTGCTTCGGAACATGAAACCCGAGAATATGGAAGATAAATTAAGAAAAATTCTTTGCGCCGTGCAGTCGATTCGGCTTGCCGATTACCCCGACCTTCGCATGACGGTCAGCATCGGCGGTGCATATGCAAAAGGAAAGCTTTCACAAATGCTTCGAAAAGCGGATATGGCAATGTATGATGCCAAAAGCACTCGAAACAGCATTGCCATTTATATTGACAAAGAAGTTTAAATTGATTTTAACTATTGTGAGGTGATGACGGAATGAACAACGGTAAGAAATATATTTTCCGCGGCATTATTCTGCCGTTATTGGCGCTGCTTGTCATTTCGTTCGATATCTTTTTTGTGTACTATGTGAAAATGACCGACGCGGCGGAACAAAGAGCCTACCGTTTGCTTGCAGACTCCTCACAAAGCCAGAGCGTTGCCATGGAAAAGCGGATTACGGCAAGCTACCAACAGCTTGGCGTTATCGGTGCGGGTGTGGACTGGAGCAGTGATATTTATAACAGTGATGCGGTACATGCTTATTTGCAGGACGTGTGCAAGGCGGCGAAGTTTGACAATCTGGCAATCGGAAAGCCGAGCGGCGAACTTTTGTACCAGAACGGCTCAAAAATGAACTGCGCCGACCGCAGCTATTTTCAGAAAGCACTTAAAGGTGAGGCAAATGTTGAATATTTGTCCAAAGGGCGCTTAAGCGGCAATACGGTTTTCGTTTTTGCGGTCCCTGTGTATGAACATGACAAGATTGTAGGTACCGTTATTGGCACGCGAAATTTAAGAGACATCGGCAGTGAAATCAGCAATATACAAAGCGATGTGAATCAAACCAGCCTTTTGTGTACGGCGGACGGCGAGGTGATTACACCGCCGCGGTCAAAGGTTCTTTCCATCCGGGCGGGCGGTTATATTTCCAATTATTTTGAAGGTACGGACACAAAGGACATTACAGAAAATGTTGTGCGGAACTACACGTATTCCGGAAAACCGTATTATGGTATTTATACCGCGTCGGGACTTGACGATATATACATATTCAGTGCGGCAAGCAAAAGCTATGCTTCGAATCTGGCGGGCGTGTACAGCAAATGGAGCATGGCGGTTGTTCTGTTTTTATTCATTCTGACTCTGCTTGCGACTTTTGCGGTTATCCTCGTTTTAAAACGGCGCATTTCCATGGTGCAGGCATTTGAGCTTGAACAGCGCAAAAAAATGGAGGAATACCACGAGCTTCAAAATAAGCGTTCGGCGGCAGGCGACAGAATCATCAGCTCGTTTTACATTAATTTGAAAACAAATGTATGCAGACGGGAGAGCAGGGAAACGGTATGTATAGAAAAATTAGGCTATGACGGTACAGCGGAAAGCTTTGTTGAAGCTGTTTTAAAAGCGATTCATCCGATGGACAGAGAACGGTATAAAAAATTCATGTCGCGCGAGAATCTGCTTTCCGCTTTTGAAGGCGGAATAAAAACCATGCATGACGAGTTTCTGTTTTACGGAAAAACCAAGAATTATGTTTGGCTGCGCGTGTTCATTGATCTTGTGCGTGACCCGATAACCGATGATCCCGAGGCGTGGTGTTATGCGATTGATGTGAACAAAGAAAAGCGGTTAGAGCAAATCGGCAAAAAGCTGATTGCCGAAGATTTCGAGGCAATGGGCCTGATCGATTCCGATTCGGGCTGTGTATACGGCATTAAAGCGCTCGGCGACGAGTATGCGGCAATAGAATATGCCGAGGGAAAAAGCATAAATTACGATGAGGCGGCTTGCCGCACATTAAAGAAAATTTTATCCGCACAGGATTATGCGGACATTGAAAAGCATATTCTTTTAAGCACGGTGAAAAAGAAGCTGGAAAAGGAAACGACATACAGTGTTACGGTTCACGGAAATGCAAACGAGGAAAATGCCCGTTATTATAAAATCGGTTATTCTTATTTAGACGAGCGCAGGGAAAGCATTGTGCTCTCCTGTGAAAATATTACAAGTATTTTGCAAAGCCGGATGGATGTTTTGACCGGATTGTACAATTCGACGGGATTCCACGAAAAGGTAGACGAGTGGCTGAAGAAAAATCCGGGCAAAAAATATCGTCTGCTGCGTTATAATATTGACGGATTTAAGAATATCAACGGCGCATTCGGCTTCAGTACAGGCAATAAGCTGCTGCAGAACATTGGTGCTTATATGCGTAAACACAATAATGAAAACAGCATTGCGGGACATTTGAATTCGGACCATTTTGTGCGTTTTTGTGCTGCAGAAGAGCCGACAGCAGAACAGTTTTACGAATATTTCAGAATCGCTTTTGCAAACAGCGATTTGAATTATCCCGTTTCGGTGCATATCGGCGTGTATGACTTGTGCGAAGAAGGCTGCGATTCGTATTCCATGAGCTATAAGGCACATTTGGCGCAGCAGTCCGTTAAAGGCAACTATTCCAAGGCGATTGCGTATTATCAGAAAGGTATGATGCAGTCCACGCGTGAGGAACAGCAGCTTTTGGGCGAGGTTGAACGTGCAATTGATGAAAAACAGTTCGAGCTTTGGTTCCAGACGCAGTATGATTATGAAGAAAAGCGGATTGTGGGCGCAGAAGCGCTGGTTCGTTGGCGTCACCCGACCCGCGGCTTGCTTATGCCGGGCACGTTTGTGCCGCTTTTGGAGCAGAGCAAACAGATTACCATGCTTGACCATGCGGTGTGGGAGCAGGCGGCAGAATATATTAAAGAAAGTATGAACTGCGGCTTAACGGTTCCGATTGCGGTAAACGTTTCGCAGGTGGATATCTGCAATTCCAATGTTTGTGAAAAACTGATTGCCATTGTTCGGAAATATGACATTCCGCCCGCGCTTTTGCATGTGGAAATCACCGAAAGTGCCTTTGTAAATGATGCGGCCAAGCTTGCCGAAGAGGTGTCGGGCTTGAAAAAAGCGGGATTTACAGTGGAAATGGACGACTTTGGCGCGGGTTATTCTTCTCTCGGCAGCTTAATGAATATGGATATCGACATATTAAAGATAGACAGAAAATTGGTTTCGAAAATTGAAAGCGGCGAGCAGAAGAGCCTGGATATTTTAAAGGCTGTGGTGCAGATGGCGCACACACTGAACATTACGCCGATTGCCGAAGGTGTGGAGGAAAAATCACAAGCGGATTATTTATCGCAAATCGGCTGCAGATATATGCAAGGATTCTATTTTTCAAAGCCTTTGGACAAAAAAACGTTCGAAGCGCTTGTAAACCGTGCCGAAACAGGCGATATGGAGTGATTCGGCAATTTTAGGATGCAAAGGTTGTCTGTCCGAATAAAGAATAAAAAGCGACGCGCTTGAATTTTGTGCGTTGCTTTTTTAATGCGCTGCAAATTTAAAAAAACGAAATATTGCCGCGGACACAAAAAGTGTCCGTGGTTCTTTTTCGTTATAAATCTTAATATAGTGCAATTTTTCCTAATATTAGGCTGAAAATTTCGTGAAAAAATGTGAAAATATTATGGACAAATGATTTATTTTATGATATACTGAATGTAACCAATCGTCCGTGTCGCACTGATTTGCAATCGGAACCTTGCATATTTTCGATACGGATTTAAGGTGACAGAAAAAAGGAGGAGAGAGTATGAAAAAAACATGCGCATGGCTTTTGGCGCTGGTTATGGTCATCACATGCTTCATGCCGGTTGTTTCGCTGGCAGCGGCAAACACAAGCTTTGAAGCGTTTGACTTAAAGTACAGCGGCCAGGGCATGGCAGGAGCGGTTTTCCGTTTTGTTGTGAATAAAACGGATATTCCGTTTGAAGTAACCGATTCCAACATGATTGGATTAAAGGTTAAGGGTGAATTGGTGGACGGCGATAAAAAAATCCCGTTCGAAAGCAAAATCGACAAAGTTGAAGTCCGCGATTCGGCGGTAGTGTTGGTTGTTCCGCAGACAGCGGAGGTTACAACCAAGGACTATTCCGATAATTCAAGCGGACAAAAACATAAGTTCGTGTGCAAAATTTATCCGGAGGTTGTTTCCGGCGGTTCCGGGGAAGCAAAAAAGCCTGAGGTTTCGACAAGCGATTTGCCCCGCAAAGAAATGAGATACAAAGACAACTGCGTATATTATTTCTTAAACTACAAAAATTTTGAAAAGAACATGGGCAAGTGGGCAGTTGAAAGATCAGGCGCAATCCCGAACATGTTTGACGCGTCAAAATCTTCCACGGCGGAAACGGAGCTGGTTGTTCCTTATGATTACGAATACACCATTTGGGGCAGAAGCCGCGACTTTGCGTCCGACCGTCCGAGAACACGTGTTGCAAACGTTTTAATCGACGGCACAAAACTGGAAGGTCAGCTCGGCGCACACGGTGCGGAAGGTTATGACTGGGCAGTTTTGGGCAAGGTTACCTTAAAACAGGGCAGCCACAAGCTTTCGGTTGACGCACTCGGCGATTATGCAAGATTCGATATGATTTTGGTTACGGACGATGCGTCTTTCAAACCGGTTAACGCGGAAGGTACCCTTTATGATTTGGTAGAAAAAGATACATATGATGCGTCTAAGGTTGTTTTGGGCGAAAAGAAAAAGCCCGAAGTTAAAATCGACCCCAACAGACCGAACACTGAAATTGCAGTTAAGTTTAACGACGACTGGATGAAATTTGACGTTGACCCGGTTATCATTAACGACCGAACATTGGTTCCGATGCGTGCCATTTTCGAGGCGCTCGGCTGCGAAGTTTCGTGGGATGATGAAACCGAAACCGCAATGGGTGTTCGCAACGGCAAAGTGGTTATGGTAACAATCGGCAGCAACGACGCATCAATTGCAGGTAAGCCGGTTACAATCGACCAGCCGCCCGCACTCATTAACGACCGCACCATGGTTCCGCTGCGTTTCATTTCCGAAGCGTATGGCTGCGAGGTTGAGTGGGAAGAAAAAACACAGTCCGTATTTATTACAGCTGAAGATGCTCCGATTATTTATTATGTAGACGGCGCAGGCATTACGGACTTAGGTTCGTGGACGCTTCAGTCGGATGGCTACATTCAAGGTTGCACCGACTCAGCAAACGAAGGCAAAGGCTATACGGGCGGAACGCCGGCAAAGGTTTCCTTTAATGTAACAAAGCCCGGCAAATATAAACTGTGGATTCGTGCGCGCGACTTTGCGACAAACAAACCCGGTTCGCGTTACTTTAACGTTGCATTTGACGGCAAAGAATACCCCGAAAAAATGGGTGCGCACGGAAAAGACGGCTTTATCTGGACCGAAGCAGGCGTTTATGATATTCAGGCGGGCAAACACACGGTTGAAATTTTGGATACCTCCGGCTTTTTTGCACGCTGCAGCGGCGTTTTGCTTACAAACGACATTGACTGGAAAGTACCGGACAATGATGCTGAGCTTGCAAAATATGCAGGTGCGTTTAACGCAACGGACATGATTGCACGTCCCAATTATCCCGCTTATACAAAAGAAAATATTGCTGCAACCAAATCCGAATCGATTGAAAACGGTCGCACAAAGATTGTTTTCTACCAGGGTGAAAGCTCGAAAGGCGCGGTTGTTCAGAACGAAATTTACGTTAAAGACAGCAAAACGAGCGAATGGGTTTTGGTTAAAGGCAGAAATGAAGAGTTTGGTTTCTTAATGATGAGCGCACTTAAAGCAAACTTTAAGAGCGGTGCAGATACAGGTTCGTTTGTCGGCGTAGCCGTTAACTCCAAAGACGGTGAGGTAGAAGGCAGCACCGATGACTTCTTTAAATACGGTATCGGAAACTGGCTGATTCCGAATGACTTTACCAAAGTTTCGGACACCGAAATGAAACTTTCCTTTGCACCCAATGAAAAAGTTAACTTCAGCGCAACCTTTGCGTTTGATGACTTGGTTGACGATCCGAAAGTTACCATTGATGCAAAATTCAATGAAAAAGGCGCATATTCGTTTATGCTTGCCAGCGGCGACGGTGTGGAGAAAGAGCAGTTCGATACGGTAACCGCTCCTATGCTGCACATTAAGCACAATATTCCGGATTCTCCGGTTGTTCTGGCAGAGTGCTATCTGTTCACACCGATGAACACCATTACACTTAAGGCTGATAACAATATTAAAACACCGGGCAGAGATTTAACAACAGGTGTTGTTATCGATCCGACTTGTGTATCGCAGCACTATGCATTCCCGGATACTTCCGAATTCGGCGCAACATTCTACACATCGGGCGGTAAAGTTCGTCCGCAGATGGTTGCACCGATGATGGGCAATGACAAAGCAAACTTTGAAGCGGGCGAAGAACTCAAATTCTCGTTCCGTGTAATCAACCGTTTTGAAGACTGGTATGATTCTTACAAACATATTGCGGTTGACATGTTTAACTGCAAAGACATCAGAACCAACTACTACGGTTCGATTAACGAAGAAATTTATAATATCCGTGATTTGATTATGGATGACTTCTACGGCGGTTGGGATCCCACCTGGATGGGCTATTACAACATGGAAGGTCAGAACCTCGTGTCTCAGTCCAACGCAATGAGCGTTTACCAGCGTTATCTTCTGTCGGAAGATGAAGAACTTTTAGAGAAAAGAGTTATCCCGACAATTGCATATGTTTTAACACGCGGCAGCGCACACTATGCGCCGGACGAGAAGACATCGACAAGCAACTATGCACAGGCTTTGTCGCCTTTAAAGGGCTATATTCCGATTTACAATTCCGCTGTATACGGCGGCTTGTATGAAATGAGCCAGGGCAGAATGCCTTACTTGCTTGACCATGCGTTAAACGACTTAGAGCCTTCGAGCATTAAGGCGGCAGGTGCATTCTTAAAGTACACAGGCGATGAAAAATATAAGAAGGAAATTATTGACCTTGCAGATAAGTATTTGGAAACCTATCCGAACTCTCCCTCTAAGAGAGATGTGCGTATGGTAAACGGCTTTGTATACGGTGACTACACCACAATGACCGCAACCCTTACCGCAGCTTACGAACTGACAGGCGAGAAGAAATACTTGGATAAAGCAGAAGAAAGCGGACGCTTGCTGATGGCTGCAATCTGGACAACAGGTTATCAGAATGATTATGCAACAACAGATTATAAAATTGAACCTGCAAAAGTTTTAGAGCGTTTGCCGAACGTTGATAAAGCAGGCTATAACTTCTTCTGGCACGGCGAGCAGAAATGGCGTCCCGGCAACATTGACGGCGAAGCAAAATCTGCAAAACAGCTTGCTGAAGAAGGCAAATATACCATGGAAGAAGAAACCGTTCCCGGCTGGCTGCTTACACAGACCGGTATGGGTACAGAGCATCCGAGAACACCGGGTCACGGTGACGTTATCACTATGAACAACTGGCTCGGAACCATGGTTCGTCTGTCGGTATACACCGGCGACGAATGGTTTGAAACTCAGGCGAGAAATGCGGCAGTCGGCAGATTTATGAACTATCCCGGCTACTACATTGACCGTTATGTAGCATCGCCTTATAAAGCGGATTATCCGTACAAAGGCGCAGACATCACATCGCTTTACTGGCACCATATTCCGATTTACCTGTCTTTGGTTGAAGACTTCTTAATTAACGAAGCATGGGCAAAATCGAAACAGAACATTAACTTCCCCTATGTATATCAGGGCGGTTATGCATACTTTGATTCTTACCAGTTCGGTCAGGCACCCGGCAAATTCTATGATGAAGACGGCATGTGGCTGTGGATGGATAAGGACATTGTAACGGCAGATAACGTAAACATTGACTATGTTGCAGCGAAGAAAGACGGCGTTGCAGGTATTGCGTTCATGAACGAAGACAATGCGGAAAGAACAACCGAGCTTACTCTTGGTTCGAAATTCGGCACAGGTGTGAACACAACCGCAACCGTATTCGATGCAGAAGGCAACAAGTCTACAGTTGAAATTAAAGACAGCAAGTTCACATTAACCATTCCGTCTAAGGGCATTATGTCTGTTGTAATAAGCGGTCTTACAAATATTGCAAAACCGGTTTATGCAAAAGAATACACCTATTCCAACGAAGTTGGACAGACGGTTTCGGCACACGTTAACGGTTACGGTTATGTTATTCAGGCAACCGACGACAAATATTGGGCATATGTATACATCACTGATTTACCGAATAATTACCAGAGTGCAGAACTGACCTACACGGTTGGCGGCGAAACCAAGAAGGTAGTTAAAGACAAGTATGCTTATGAATGGCTGATTAAAGTTGATGATCCGAATGCGGAATTTACGTATTCGATTGAAATCACAAAGAAGGACGGCACAAAAGAAAGCCGCGGCAAGGGCACACTCAGAACGCTTGCAAATTCCACATTAAAGGGAACAGGCGTTACAGTCGGAAAGTCAAGCGTTCCGGTTGCAGAAGATTCCACTGCGCTGAAATTTGATCCGTTCACCGTTAAATACACGGCACAGGGCACAGGCGGCGGATATATCCGTTTGGTTGTTGCGAAAGACCAGATTCCGTTCGAGTGCACAAAAGACATGTTAAAAGGCGTTAAAGCGACGGTTGTTTTAACCGAAGTTGCAACAGGCGCAGAAAAAACAATTGTAACTTCGCTCGGCGGAAACGAAGTTCGTGCAGATGGCAGCTACACCCTTTTGATTAAGCCTGCGAAAGATTTACCGGTAGACGATTACGATAACGACAAGGCGCAGACCCATAAGCTTACCGTAACGCTTTCGGCAAAATAATTGAGCATAAAACCAAAGAAAGCAGAGAATTTTCTCTGCTTTCTTTTTTATGCCTGAAAAGGGGAGAGGGGCAGAAGGGAGGATGGGTGTTTATAGAGAAGAGTTTAACGCATGACGCACAACGCGCGCTTAACGTTAAATTATGCATAAGATTTGGTGTAAAAACTGCGGCGTGAGGGTGTTTATAGTTTTCATGCTTAGTGCAGCGCCCACATTCCGCGGTCTCCTTTTCGGGCGCACAACGCGCGCCCGATTTTACACCGACTTAAATTGAGCACTTTTCCGCGCACAATGCGCGCGAACTTCGGGCGCGACCTTGCGCCCGCTCCCGCCACTACACCCACTTAAAGCGCGGCATCTCCCGTGCACAATGCGCGCGGGATTCGGCGCGACCTTGCGCCCGCGCCGCGTCCCTTTCCCTTAATTCCCGCACAAAAAAGCACGGACAGGCGTTGTTAATCCTGTCCGTGCCGAAAATTTTTATTAAAATTAATAAGCTTTGCCCCAGTAAACCATCTTGGTTGCCTTTTTGCCGCAGCAAATGCAGGTGTCTGCAATCTGTTCCTGTTCAAAAGGAATGCAGCGCGAGGTTGCGCCGGTTTTCTCTTTGATTTCGTTTTCACATGCCACATCGCCGCACCACATCGCTTTGATAAAGCCGGGCGAGGTTTCCAGCTGCTTTGCAAACGCGTCCATATCGGTTGCTGTATATGTTCTTGCGTCGCGGTGTGCCTTTGCTTTTTCAAACATTGCTGTGTGAATGGTTTCCAAAAGCGCGGGAACAACGGTTTCTAATTCATCTAACGAAACGGTTGTCTTTTCGCCGTTGTCGCGGCGAACCAAAATGCACTGATTGTTTTCAATATCTCTCGGCCCAATTTCAATTCGAAGCGGTATGCCGCGCATTTCCTGCTCGCTGAATTTAAAGCCGGGGCTCTTTTCGCTGTCGTCCACTTTCACGCGGATGCCGATTGCTTTTAAGCGCTCAAACAGCTCGTCTGCCTTGTCCAAAACGCCTTCCTTGTGCTGTGCAATCGGAATAATCATCAGCTGTGTGGGCGCGATTTTCGGCGGCAATACCAAGCCGCTGTCATCACCGTGAACCATGATGATTGCACCAATCATGCGGGTTGTCATGCCCCAAGAGGTCTGATGAACATATTTTAACTGATTGTCTTTATCGGTGTACTGAATACCAAACGCTTTTGCAAATCCGTCACCGAAATTGTGCGATGTGCCGGACTGCAGCGCAATGCCGCTGTGCATAAGGCTTTCAATGGTGTAGGTTTCCTCCGCGCCCGCAAATTTTTCTTTGTCGGTTTTTCTGCCTTTTACAACCGGAATTGCCAAATATTTTTCGCAGAAAGTTGCGTATACGTTCAGCATTTTAATGGTTTCTTCCTGCGCTTCTTCTGCCGTTGCGTGCGCAGTATGTCCCTCCTGCCACAAAAATTCCAGCGAACGCAGGAACGGGCGGGTGGTCTTTTCCCAGCGGACTACCGAACACCACTGGTTATATTTCTTCGGCAAATCTCTGTAGGAATGGATAATGTCTTTATAATGGTCGCAAAACAGAGTTTCGGACGTGGGACGAACGCACAAACGCTCGGACAGCTTTTCGCCGCCGCCGTAGGTTACCCATGCAACCTCGGGTGCAAAGCCCTCAAC
>CAKSHV010000003.1 GCA_934457515.1 uncultured Clostridia bacterium | reverse complement strand
GAACGGGTATTAGCCGTTACACGATTTCCAATCGTGCGCCTTAGACCAGCTCAGCCACCTCTCCATTTATGTGACCTATATATAATACTACTTTTTTTCAAAAAAATCAAGTCTTTTTTGAAAAAAAATTAAAATTTTTAAAAATTTTTCGTATTTTCCTTGACATTCGGCAAAATCGTGGTAAAATAAAATTAGCACTCGAAAGGTGAGAGTGCTAATTTACAACAGAAGGTGAATGAATATGGCAAAAAAACAATTTAAATCCGAGTCTAAGCGTCTGCTTGATTTGATGATTAACTCTATTTATACACACAAAGAGATTTTTTTGCGTGAGCTGATTTCAAATGCAAGCGACGCGATTGACAAATATTACTACTTATCTTTATCCGACGAAAATGTGGCGTTCGACCGCAGCAAATTCTTCATTAAGATTACGGCGGACAAGGAAAACCGCATTTTGACCGTTGAAGATACCGGTATCGGTATGGACAAGGCGGAGCTGGAGGACAACCTCGGCACGATCGCAAAAAGCGGTTCCTTTGCGTTTAAAAACGAAAAAGAAACAAAGGAAAATGTGGACATTATCGGTCAGTTCGGCGTTGGATTCTATTCTGCGTTCATGGTTTCCGACCGCGTTGTGGTGAAAAGCTTAAAATTCGGCTCCGATGAAGCGTTTTGCTGGGAGTCCTCCGGTGCGGACGGCTACACGGTTACTCCGTGCGAAAAAGAAACAGTCGGCACCACCATTACCCTGTATTTAAAGGCAGATACCGAGGACGAGAACTACAGCGAATTTTTGGACGAGTATAAAATCAAACAGCTGATTCGCAAATATTCCGACTACATTAAATACCCTATTAAAATGGACGTGACCAAGAAAAAGCTGAAAGAGGGCACCGAGAACGAGTATGAGGACTATACCGAAGAAGAAACCTTAAACAGCATGATTCCGATTTGGCGCAAAAGCAAATCAGAACTCACAAGCGATGAATATAATGCGTTTTACAAGGAAAAATTCTTTGATTTTGAAGACCCGCTTTTGACCATTCACACCAGTGCAGACGGCGTGGTGAGCTACACGGCGCTTTTGTACATTCCGACCCGTCCGCCCTTTGATTACTACACAAAAGAGTATCAGAAAGGCTTGCAGCTTTACACCAACGGCGTTATGATTATGGATAAATGCGCCGACCTGCTGCCCGATTATTTCGGCTTTGTGCGCGGACTTGTGGATTCGGCGGATTTGTCTTTGAACATTTCACGTGAAATTTTGCAGCACGACCGCCAGTTAAAGGTTATTGCGGGCAGCATAAAAAAGAAAATCAAGAGCGAGCTTTTAACGCTTATGAAAAACGACCGCGAAAAATACGAAACATTCTTCAAGGCGTTCGGCAGACAACTGAAGTTCGGCGTGTATGACAACTACGGCGCAGAAAAAGAGTTCTTGCAGGATTTGATTTTGTTTACGTCCTCCAAAGAGAAGAAATATGTTTCGCTTGACGAATATGTTCAGAACATGAAAGAGGATCAGAAATATATTTATTATGCGTGCGCCGAGACAGCCGACAAGGCAGACGGTTTGCCGCAGACCGAGCTTTTGAAAGAGCAGGGCGTGGAGATTTTGTATTTCACCGAGGACGTGGACGAGTTTGCCGCAAAGATTCTGGGTAAATACAAAGACAAAGAGTTTAAATCGGTTTCGGACGCAGACGCGGGCGAAACACCTGAAAACACCGAGGAAAACAAAGATGTTTTCGAGTTTTTGACCAAAGCGCTTGAGGGCAAGGTGAAAGAAGTTAAGGCGTCTGCCAAATTAAAAACGCACCCGGTTTGCTTATCCAGTGCAGGCCCGCTGTCTTTGGAAATGGAAAAGGTGTTAAACGCAATGCCAAACGACCAAAAAGTGAAAGCAGAGCGCGTTTTGGAAATTAACACCAACCATAAAATGTTTGAAAAGATTAAGGCACTGTATGCCGCAGATCAGGAGAAATTAAAGAAGCTGGCGGTTGTTTTATACGATACCGCACTTTTGATTGAGGGCATGAATATTGATAGCCCGACCGATTTTGCGGAGACTTTGTGTGAGCTCCTTGACGAATAGTTTTAAAATCGGCAAAGCGGATAGGCTTTGCCGACACGCTAAAGGCTGTAAAAATTTTTCATTTTTACAGCCTTTTTGTTTGACTTGTGCGGGGAAAGGTGGTATACTGAAAAGCAGACAGAATATGGACAGAAACGAGGGAGCAATTTTGAATTTTAAAAAAATAACAGCAATCATTTTAGCAGGGCTTATGGTGCTTTCGGTTTCCGCGTGCGGGAAGAAAGAAGAACCGAAAGCCGAAGAACCCAAAGCCGAGGAAAAAGTGCCCGAAACAAAAGAGAATGCGTTTTACGAAAGCATGCAGTCGGATTTTCGTCCGATTGCGGTTATGATAGATAACGACAATCAGCATTCCCGCCCGCAGCTGGGATTAGAGAGTGCCTATTTGGTGTATGAAATTGTGGTCGAGGGATCGGCAACGCGGTTTATGGCGCTGTTTAAAGACGCGTCGCTTGAAAAAATCGGACCTATCCGCTCGTCCCGCCACTACTTTTTAGACTATGCTTTGGAAAACGACGCGATTTATGTACACGCCGGATGGAGCAACAAGGCGGCATCCGAAATATCGTCCCGCGGGGTGAACAACATTAACGGTTTAACCGAAAAGATTTTCTGGCGTGACAACACCTATGACCACACCTGGCACAACTTATACACCGGCTTAAACCGCGTATCCGAGCTTGCGGACAAAAAGGGTTATCGCCGCACAACCGACGTTCAGCTTTTAACCTACGAAAAAGAGGACGCTGTGCCCGAGGGCGAAAGCGGCACGGAGCTTTCCATTCCGTTTGCCAACTTCTACAAGGTTGCGTTTAAATACAATCCCGAAACCCGCCTGTATGAGCGGTATGTAAACGGCAGCTACCACATGTCTCAGACCGGGAACGCGTTGACGGCGAAAAATATTATCGTCTACACCTTAACAAATGTGCCGCTGAACGACGGTATTAACGCCACGCGGCAGGATTTGAAAAATGTCGGCAGCGGAACAGGCTATTACCTGTCCGAGGGCAAGGCGGTTGAAATCAACTGGTCGAAAGCCGACCGCTCGGCAAAAACGGTTTACACCACCAAGGACGGCAAACCGCTTACCGTAAATCCCGGAAACACATATATTGAAATTGCACCGCAGTATGCGGGATATGAAATTAAATAAAATTTAAATTAGCCCGCCGAATGTTCGGCGGGTGCTTTTGTATAAAGAAAATCCCCCGAAAATTCGGGGGATTTTTTACTATTTATTTGATAATAATTCGTTCGCAATGCCGTCGCGGATGCTTTTGGTGCTGATGATTAGGGTGTGCGAGTCGGTTTTTTCAATCAGCGCCGTAAGGGGCGCAAGCCCCGCCGTGATAATGTCAATGCGGTTTTTCTCCATGCCGACCAGATTTATGCGCTCTTGCTGCGGCATACTGATTACGGTCTGCATGATTTTTTTCACTTCGGGGACGGGAATCCGAACGCCGTCTAACTCCTTATCGGTCGTAACGCTTTTATACAGCTTGCCGATCATGCGGTTGGAACCGCCGAGCAGAACAATCGGATAGTTATTCTTTTGAATCCAGGGGTATTCGGCAAGGGTTTTGTTCATAAATGCCGAAATGTTAGCCGTTCCGTTCTCGTCGGGGTGAAAGGTATCGGTCAGCACAACCGCGCCGTAGGGCAGGCAGATGTGCGATTTTAATTCGCCATTTTCGCAAAGGGCAAGCTCGAAGCTGCCGCCGCCCGTGTCCAACATGTAAAAATCATCGCACCCGGCGGACTGCCTTGCCGCCCAAAGCCCAAACCGCGTTTCCTGCTCGCCGCCGATGATTTCAATGTTTATATCGGTGGTTTCCAGAACGGTTTTGCGGAACAGCTCGGCGTTTTCGGCGCGGCGCATTGCCTCGGTTGCAACGCATTTTACCGCAATTTTCGGATAACGGTCGATTGCCTTGCGCATTTCCAAAAGTGCCGCAAGAGTGCGCGCCATGGCGGGAGGCTTTAATTTATTATCTGTAGATAATCCCTCGCTTAGGCGGACCGGAAAGCGCATTTCTTCAATTGTTTGCACGCTGTCATTCTTTTTTTCATAAATGCCCATGCGGACGGAATTCGAGCCTAAATCAATCACTGCAGCCGTCATTGCTATATTATCTCCTTTTACGAGCGAAGCTCTTGTAAAAATTCTTCCATTTTGTCCAGCGCCTTGTTTATGGTTTCAATCGAGTAGGCATATGATATGCGCACATGCCCCTCGCCCGAGGCGCCGAACGCATTTCCGGGGATAACGGCAACCTTTTTCTTTTCCAAAAGCTGTTTGCAGAATTCCTCCGAGCTGAGCCCTGTGGACTGAATGGAGGGGAACACGTAAAACGCGCCGCGTGCCTCAAAACAATGAAGTCCCATGCCGTTTAGCCGGTCGATTAAAATGCGGCGGCGGCTGTTGTATTCGGCTGCCATTTCCTCAATGTCTTCGTCGCCGTGCTTTAATGCCTCGATTGCGGCATACTGGCTTGTGGTGGGGGAAGACATAATGGCAAACTGGTGAATTTTCGTCATCGCTTTAATCAGTGCCGCGTCACCTATGGCATAGCCTAAGCGCCAGCCGGTCATGGCATAGCTTTTGGAAAAACCGCTGACGATAACCGTGCGTTCTTTCATGCCGTCGATGTTGGCGATGGAGCAATGCTTTTCGGAATAGGTCAGCTCGGCATAAATCTCGTCCGACAGGACGGCGATGTTTGTATCTTTCAAAACATCGGCAATCGCCTGCAGCTGGCCCCTTGTCATAATTGCCCCGGTCGGGTTGTTGGGAAAGGGCAGCACCAAAAGCTTGGTGCGCGGGGTGATTTTTTCTTTTAATTTTTCGGGGGTTAAAATAAACCCGTCTTTTTCTTCGGTTACAATCGGAACAGGCGTGCCGTGCGCCAGGCGGACGCAGGGCTCGTAGCACACAAAGGACGGTTCGGGAATTAAAACCTCGTCGCCCTCTGTAATGAGCGCGCGAATGCAAAGGTCAATGGCTTCGCTGCCGCCCACCGTGACCAGCACGTTTTTTTCATTGTAAGATAAATGAAAGCGCCGCTCAAAATAGTTGCAGATTTCTTTTCTCAGCGGCATTAAGCCTGCATTTGCCGTGTAGTAGGTTTGTCCTTTTTCCAAAGACGATATGCCCGCGTCACGAATGTGCCAGGGCGTTACAAAATCGGGTTCGCCGATGCCAAGCGAAATCGCACCGTCCATTTCACCCACCAAATCGAAGAATTTTCGGATTCCCGAGGGTTTAATGTCGGTTACAATCGGGGATATGCTAAATGAAAAACTCAAAGGGTAATCACCTCTCTGTCGTCTTTCATGCCGTCGGTTAAAATAACGCCGCCGTCTTTATATTTTTTCAAAACAAAGTGGGTTGCAGTGGAGATAACGCACTCGATGGGCGCCAGCTTTTCGCTGACGAACCGTGCAATTTCACGCACCGTTTTGCCCTCGATGTTGATGGAAAGGTCGTAGCTGCCCGACATGAGGTACACGCTTTTAACTTCGGGGAACTGGTAAATCCGCGAGGCAACGCGGTCAAAGCCCTTGCCGATTTGCGGGGTGATTTTCACTTCGATGATGGCAACCACCAGGTCGCTGTCCACCTTTTCCCAGTTAATCACTGCTTTGTAGCTTGCAATGATTTTTTCGTCCTCCAATTTTTTAATAATGCTTTTTACCTCATCCACATCGCGGTTTAAGGTTTTTGCAATCTGTTCGGGTGTCGCCCGTCCGTCTTTTTCCAAAATTTTTATAATGTCTCGCATAGTCTATTCCTCCGTTTCGGGTGTCTTTTCGCCCTGTATTTTTTCGGCTTCCTTTGCCTCTTTATCGGTCACGCTGATGAAATCGTCCAGTTCTTTTTGGTATTTGTGCATGGAATCCATCACGTTTTCCTTTAAATATTTAATTTCCGCATTCATTTTCTTTAAAATCATGGCGGAATGAGCGATGTCCGTTTCAATGTCGGTCTTGCGTTTGTTCGCCTCGGCAAGCGCCTCGTCCATCACCTCGTTTGCCCGTTTTTCGGCAGACAAAATGGCGTTGTTTATCAGTCCTTTTTTCTCCTCGAAATCTTTCAGGCGCTGTTCAAAGTCGGCGATCCGCGCGGCGTATGCCTCGTTTTGTTGCTTTAAGGCATGGTTTTCTTTCACAAGCGCGTCTTGCTTATCATACTGCTCGTTTAATTTGTCCTGGTTTTTTTCGCTGAAGGTTAAAAGATAGCTGTGCACATCGCTTTTTTTGTAGCCGAACAGGCGTGTGCGGAATAGCTTTTTCTGTTCCATTTTTATCCACCTCTGTAAAAAACATTATATATACTTTTATTCTACCATAAAATTTGCTGTTTGTACACACTTTTTTGCAGAAAAAAGGCGACAGACTTTTTGCGCAAAATAAAATGGGAAATATATTGACGTTTTTAAAATATATTATAACAAAAGAAAGGCGGATTTAAAAAGACGGATTTTGCGGACGACCAAAAGGAGGCTGAAACGGTTTTAAAGCAATTGAACAACAAAACCATCGAAGGTTATGGAACAGTTACCATACCCTTAAAGGAAAACCCCGGCTTGCAATGCTTATTGCCTTTGGCATATACGGTGCGCGGCGGCAGAAAAAGGAATAATGAAAAAGCACCCTTAGGGTGCTTTTTCAGATAATAGGTATCGGGCGGCGGTGCAGATGCCGCCCGGTTTTTTGTGGCAGAGTTTCGACTTTAGATAAAAAACAGTCTGCCGATGTTATAGATTACAAATGCGGCAAAATAAGCAACTGCGGTTTGGAAAACCATAACCAAAAACGCATAGCGGGCACCGCCAAGCTCTTTTTTCACTGCGGCAATGGCTGCTGCACAGGGGGTGTAGAGCAGGGTGAACACCAAAAACGAATAGGCGGAAAGCGCCGTCATGGTTTGGGGCAGAATGGTAAGGAGCTGTTGCTGCGATGCACCGTTTAACACTGCCATGGTCGAAACTACCGCTTCTTTTGCGGTAAAACCGGTAATAAGCGCTGCGGTTGTTTTCCAGTCACTGAAGCCGAGAGGTTTAAAAATCGGCGAAATGGCGCGGCTTAAGCAGGCAAGAATGCTGCTTTCACTGTTTGTAACCATGTTAAAACGCACGTCAAAGGTTTGCAAAACCCAAATGATAATGGTTGCCATGAAAATAACCGTAAATGCCTTTGTAATAAAATCCTTTGCCTTGTCCCACATTAAAAGCAGGGTGGTTTTAATGCTTGGGAACCGATAAGACGGGAGCTCTAAAACAAACGGCACAGGATTGCCTTTGAACAGTGTGTTTTTCATTAAATAGCCGATAATGACAGCGAGCACAATGCCCAGAACGTATAGCGAAAGCATAACGAGCGCACCGTGTTTTGGGAAAAATGCGGCTGTAAACAGGGCATAAATCGTAAGTTTCGCCGAGCAGGACATAAAGGGGGTGAGCAATATAGTCATCACGCGGTCGCGGCGGGACGAAAGCGTTCTTGCCGCAATGATTGCGGGAACCGAACAGCCGAAACCGATGAGCATGGGCACGAATGATTTGCCCGAAAGCCCGATTTTTCGGAGCAGTTTGTCCATTACAAATGCTACGCGTGCCATGTATCCGCTGTCCTCCAGAATGGACAGAAAATAAAACAGCACTACAATAATGGGCAGAAACGACAGCACACTGCCGATGCCGGAACAGACGCCGTCAATCACAAGCGACCGCAGCGCTTCGTTGACTTCGGCTGCGCGAAGCGCGGTATCCAAAGTTTCGGTAGCGGCGTTGATGCCTGCCGACAGCAAATCACTTAAATATGCGCCGATAACGCCGAATGTTAAATAGAACACCGTGAGCATAATGCAAAGGAAAATCGGAATGGCAAACACCTTATGGGTCAGCACCTTGTCGATTTTAACCGAGCGCGCATGCTGCACATTTTCACCGCCTTTTATTACCGTGTCGTGACAGGCGTTTTCGATAAACGTATAGCGCATGTCCGCCATGGCAGCTTCACGGTCTGTGCCAAGCTCGGTTTCCATTTCTTCAATAATGTGGTTAATCGAATGCAATTCGGAGGAGGTAAGTGCCAGCCTTTGGCAGGTAAGCGGGTCGCCTTCTATGACTTTGGTTGCGGCATAGCGTTTCGGTACGCCGATGCGGTTTGCTTTTTCCTCTAAAATGTGTGCTATGGAATGAATGGCAACATGCATGGGGCCTTGACAAAAATCCTGCACCTTTGGCTTTTGTTTGTTTTTGGCAACCGTGATTGCCGCGTCGACCAGTTCAAAAATGCCTTCGTTTTTGCTGGCGGAAATGGGGACAATCGGCACGCCCAGTCTTTCGGACAGCTCTTTGATATGTATTGTGGTGTTGTTTGCCCGAATCTCGTCCATCATGTTAAACGCAAGGACGGTGGGAATGTTTAATTCCATAACCTGCAGGGATAAATACAGATTTCGCTCGATGTTTGTGGCATCTACGATGTTGATAATCGCGTCGGGCGGGGTTTTAATTAAAAAATCGCGGGTGACCACTTCCTCCGCCGTGTAGGGCGAAAGGGAATAGATGCCCGGCAGGTCTACCACCGATACGTCTTTGTTTTTCTTTAAGAAACCGCTTTTTTGCTCCACCGTAACGCCCGGAAAGTTGCCCACGTGCTGGTTGCTTCCGGTCAGCTGATTAAACAGGGTGGTTTTGCCGCAGTTTTGGTTTCCGATGAGTGCAAATTCCATGTTTTTCTCCTTTATTTTTTTTCTTCGATTTCAATTTTTTGCGCGTCTTCCAAACGAAGCGTTAATTCATAGCCGCGCAGCGTCAGCTCAATCGGGTCGCCCATGGGCGCGATTTTGCGGACCATAACTTCGGTTTTCGGCGTTAGCCCCATGTCCAAAAGCCGCCTTCTTAACATGCCTTCGCCGCCAACCGTCAGGATTTTGGCGGGAACGCCGATTTTCAGTTTGTCCAGCGTCATATTTTAAGTCTCCTTATACTTGTATTTTACGTTTTATTATATAATAAAATGATTGATTTGTAAAGTAAAAAGTGATATACTATAAAATAGATAGATATGGTCAGGCAGAAAGGATGCGGAAAAATGGATTATAAAACTTATTTTGAACAAATGAAAGGCAAAACGGTGGGTGTGCTGGGAATCGGAATCAGCAACACACCGCTTATTCATATGCTGGCGCGCGCCGGCGCAAACGTGTTTGCGGGGGATAAACGCACTTTAGAAGAGTTGGGCGATACGGCGCAGGAACTAAAAAAAGAGGGCGTGACCTTAATTTTGGGAAATGATTTTCCTGACAAAATGCAGGGCGAGATTCTATTCAGAACGCCCGGAATCCGCCCCGATATTCCGATTTTGAAAAAATTGGCAAGCGAGGGAAGCGTTATCACATCCGAAATGGAGGCGTTTTTTGAGCTGTGCCCGGCGGATATTTATGCCATAACCGGCAGCGACGGCAAAACAACAACCACCACACTGGTGTATGAAATGCTGAAAAAAGAGGGGTATACCTGCCATTTGGGCGGCAACATCGGAAAACCGCTGCTCCCCGAAATTGCAGACATTAAGCCGACCGACAAGGTGGTTTTGGAGCTTTCGAGTTTTCAGCTGCAAACCTTTAAGAAAAGCCCCAAACGCGCAGCGGTGACCAATCTTTCGCCGAACCACTTAAACTGGCACACCGGCATGGATGAATATGTTGCCGCGAAAACCAACATTTATATGCACGGCTGCGAGCGGCTTGTGACCAATGCGGATAATGAAATTACCGCGTCTTTGGCAAAGACGGCACCCGTTTCCGAATTGTTTTTGTTCACGCGCAAAAACGCGGAGGGCAGCACCCTTTGCGCAAAAGACGGCGCGATTTGGTTTAAAGACGAAAAAGTTGTGGACACGGCAGATATTTTGCTGCCCGGCGTGCACAATGTGGAAAATTATATGACGGCAATCGGCGTGGTTTGGGGCGATGTTTCGTTAGAGAGCATTCGCTATATTGCAAAACATTTCGGAAAAATTCCGCACCGTATTGAGTTCACGCGCGAAATTAACGGCGTTAAATACTATAACGACTCGATTGCAACCAGCCCCACCCGCGCCATGGCGGGCTTAAACTCATTTGAAAACAAGGTGATTATCATTGCGGGCGGGTATGACAAGCACATTCCGTTCGAGCCGATGGCGGAAACGGTTGTCAATAAAGTCAAAAAATTGGTGCTTATGGGCGATACGGCGTCGAAAATCCGCGCGGCTGTGGAAAATGCCGCAAATTACAAGCCCGGCTGCATAGAAATAATCGATGCGGATTCTATGGAGGAAGCGGTAAAAATTGCGTCAAGCAGTGCGGTAAAGGGCGACAATATTTTGCTTTGCCCTGCCTGCGCAAGCTTTGACAAGTATAAAAACTTTGAAGAGCGGGGAAACCATTTTAAACGAATTGTTTCGGAATTATAAAAACGGAGCGTATGATATGAACATAAAACTTTTAGAATCGCTTTGCCGCGCATTTGGAGTGTCGGGCAGAGAGGACGAGATTGCGGAAACCATAAAAAGCGCCATTGTGTGCGATGAAGTTACGCGTGACAGGGCGGGCAATCTGATTTGTATAAAAAAGAGCACGGATAAAGACGCGCCGACCGTTATGATAGACGCGCACATGGACTCGGTAGGGTTATGCGTAAAAGAGGTGTTAAGCGGCGGATTTTTGAAATTCACCGACGTCGGCGGGATTGACCCGCGGGTGCTGCCTGCCGCAAAGGTTTTGGTGTGCACAAAGGGCGGGGACAAGATTTTAGGCGTGATTTCCACCAAGCCGCCCCATTTAATGGATAAAAAAGACCGCGAAAAAACGGCGTCGGTTGACAGAATGCTGATTGATACGGGCGATTGTGCGGAAAATATTTCGGTCGGCGACCGTGTTCAGTTTTACCCCGCGTTTAGAAAGCTGATTTCGTCGGTAAACGGAACATATTTAGACAACCGCGCGGGCTGTGCGGCTGTGATTGAGGTGTTCGAGCGGTTAAAAGACGAAAAACTTCCCTTTCATCTGGCAGGTGTTTTTTCGGTCGGCGAAGAAAGCGGATTAAAGGGTGCGTCAAGCACTGATTTTAAGGCGGATATTGCGCTTGTGATTGACGCAACGTTCGGCAGAACGCCGTTTGACAAGTCGGACGAAACATTTGTCTGCAGCGAGGGCGTTGCCATCGGCACGGGGCCGAACGTGAACCGCGCCGTTCGAAAAGGATTGGAAGAAAGCGCCGCAAGGGCGGGGATCCCCTATCAGATTGAGGTGCTTGAGGGGTGCTCGGGCACGAACGCGTGGAGCTATCAGGTGCAAGGATTCGGGATTCCGTGCGGCATGCTGTCCTTTCCGCTAAAGCACATGCACACGCCGGCAGAGGTGCTTTCCATCAAGGATTTTGACGCGACGGCGGACACGGCGGCAGCCTATTTAAGGGCGCTGACAAAGACGGAAATTTTAAGGATTGCGGGGGATGTGGAATGTTAAAAACATTATCTTCCCTGTTTGGCATATCGGGGTTTGAAGAAGATGTGGCGGACTTTGTTGTAAAATCCGCAAAGCCGTATGCGGACAGGGTGTTTAAAGACAGCTTCGGCAATGTTTATGTGTATAAAAAGGGCATAAATCCGAAAAAAACGGTTATGCTTTGCGCACATACCGATGAGGTGGGGCTGATTGTTTCGTCCGTCACCGAGGACGGATATGTTAAATTCCGCACGGTCGGCGGGATTGACAGCGGCGTTCTGCCCGCAAAGGGTGTGTATATCGGTGAGAATCGCATAAAAGGCGTTATCGGCTATCCCGCGGCGCACCTGTCTTCGGCGGAAAGCCGCAAGAAAAAAGTGCCGTGCGAAGAGCTTTATATCGACATCGGCGCAGCTGACCGTTTAGAGGCGCTGTCCTATGTTCGGCGCGGCGACCCGATTTATTTCGAGGACACGTTTGAAGAAACGGAATCGATGGTGTTCGGCAAAGCGTTTGACGACCGCGCGGGCTGCTTTGTTTTGCTTACCCTTTTAAAAGAGCAGTATGAAAATGATTTGTATTTTGTGTTTACCGCCCAGGAGGAAACGGGGTTAAGGGGTGCTCAAATCGCGTCGCGCAGAATTGAGGCGGACGAATACATCGTAGTGGAAAACACCACGTGCCTGGATATGCCGGGCGTGCCGCGCGAAAAGCATTCGACGGCGCTTGTCGGCGGACCTGCGCTGACGGTAACCGACGGCGCATCGTTTGCAAATGTAGCTTTGCGCGAAAATTTGGCGGCGCGTGCACCGCATTTTCAGTATAAAAATGCGGCGGCGGGCGGAAATGACGCGGGCGCGATTTCCAAAAACGGAAAATGCGTGGCGGCCGTTTCGGTGCCGTGCCGGTATCTGCACACCCCCGTCGGCGTGATTTCCAAGACCGATTTGAATGAAACCGTTGCCATGCTTTCGGCGTATCTGAAAGGAGAATCGTTATGTTAGAAATGCTGTGTGCACTGCCCGCGCCCTGCGGCGGTGAAGAAATTGCAAAAAAATATATTATGCAGAAATTTCCGCAGTTTAAAGAGGATAAAATCGGAAATTTGGTTGCCCACTATCCGGGAGAGGGAAAAACCGTTATGCTGTATGCCGCACTCGATGAGGATGCGGCGGTGGTTATGGACGTGCAGGACAATAAAAAGGTGTATTTTGCGCATCTCGGCAAGAAAAAGGTATACCCCGGCATGCAGGTTTCGTTTGGCGGCTACACCGGCTTTGTGTGCGCCGACGGCGAGAACCCCGAGGAGAATCAGTATATTTTAATGACCGAGGCGGCAGAAGGCTTGCAGGCGGGCAGAAACGGCGTGTTTGAGGGAAATTTTGAGGGTGAAACCGAGAACCCCGAAAATGTGCTGCTTGGCAAAAACATTGCTGCGCGCGCGGCAATTTCGGCTTTTCTTTCGGATTTTGAAAGTGATTTTGATGTGTATATTGTGCTTGGCGTGCAGTCGAACCACGGAAACAAGGGACTAAGCGCCGCCGTAAAAGAAATTGAGGCGGACAGGGTTTTGATTTTTGAAGAAACAAAAGGCGAAAAAATGACGGTTAAAAGTTTAACAAACGGATATGCTGCGTCAAGCGCGACAGAATCGGAGCTTTGTTCTGTGTTTGAAAAAGCCGAAATTCCGTATGAAATCAGTGCGGACAGCGACGAAAAATCGGCGGGCGCGGCTGCGCCCTGGGGCAGCACGGGCGTTATCGGCATTCCGGTGCTTTTCCCCGATTTTATGCGACAGGGAATGTATGTTAAAACCGCAGATGCGGTTCAAAAATTCGTAAAAACCTACCTTGAAAACAAGGAGTAAAGAAAGGATTTATAAAAAATGCAGCAAGCGGAACAAATGATAAAAGAGGCAGAGGCGCGCGTTCGCGGGTGCTTTGCCGATTTGGAGGAAACCGAGTTTTTCAACTCCAAAAAAGTGTTGAAAGCGTTTCAGAAATTTAATATTAACGAGGCGCATTTTGCGCCCACAACCGGCTACGGATATGACGATTTGGGACGGGACACGTTAGAGTCGGTCTATGCCGAAATTTTCGGTGCGGAGGACGCGATCGTGCGCCACACCATTACCTGCGGCACCCATGCCCTGTCCATGGTGCTGTTCGGACTTTTGCTCCCCGGCGACACGCTGCTTGCCGTAACGGGCAAGCCGTATGACACGTTAGAGGACGCCATCGGCATCCGCGGCGAAACGCCTGCGGCGGGGTCGCTCAAAGAGATGGGCGTATCGTATGCACAGGCAGATTTGCTGCCCGACGGCACGCCCGACTATGAAACCATCGAAAAGCTGCTTGCCGAAAAGAAACCGAAAGTGGTTATGATGCAGCGCTCGAAAGGCTATGCATTCCGTAAATCGCTGGACATGGCGGAAACGGAAAAACTGACTTCCTTTATAAAGGCACGCGCAAAGGACTGCTATGTGTTTGTGGACAACTGCTACGGCGAATTTGTTGAAAAAACCGAGCCGACCCAGCACGGCGCGGACGTGATTGCGGGCTCTTTGATTAAAAACGCGGGCGGGGGCTTGGCGCCCACCGGCGGATACATAGTGGGAACACACAAAGCAATCGAACGTATTGCCGCGCGGCTGACAAGCCCGGGACTCGGCAAGGAATGCGGACCGTCACTGGGCGTTACAAAGTCCTTGTATCAGGGCCTGTTTACCGCGCCGTCGGTTGTTTGCTCGGCGCTTAAAACCGCGGTTTTAACGGCGGACATTTTTAAACATTTAGGCTATGCGGTGTGCCCCGAGCCGAACGAAAACAGAACCGACATCATTCAGGCGGTTCGGCTGGAAAGCGAAGAACGCTTAGTCGCGTTCTGTCAGGGGATTCAGAAAGGCTCGCCCATCGATTCGGCGGTTGTGCCCGAGCCGTGGCCCATGCCGGGGTATGCACACCGGGTTATCATGGCGGCTGGCGCGTTTACCCAGGGTTCGTCTATCGAGCTTTCGGCAGACGGCCCGATTAAAGAACCGTTTATCGCCTATTTGCAGGGCGGACTGACCTATGCATACGGGAAATTAGGAATTTTGTCGGCAATTTCTTTCTTAATTGAAAAAAATTTACTGAAAAAGTAAGAAAACGCTTGCAATTTTATGCAATATGGTGTATAATATTGCAAGCAAGGAGTTGATACGATGATTAAGGCGGCAATTTTGGGCGCAACAGGATACACGGGCGAAGAACTGATTCGTCTTCTGTCCGTGCACCCGCAGGCAGAAATTCAAATGTTGGTGTCCCATTCAACGGCGGGCACGCCCATTGATGAAATTTACGGAAATTTTAAACACGTTTGCAATTTGGTTTGCGAGGAACTTGACATAGACAAGGTGGCGAAAACCTGCGATGTGGCGTTTTGCGCGCTTCCGCACGGCGCCTCCAAAGAGGTGATTCCCGCGCTTTACGAAAAGGGAATCAAGGTTATTGATTTAAGCGGCGATTTTCGGTATAATGACGTGAAGGTGTATGAAGAGTGGTATAAAGACAAGCACTGCGCACCCGAGCTTTTGAAGAAAAAAGCATACGGACTTTGCGAGCTGCACCGCGAGGAAATCAAAAAAACTTCTCTTGTCGGCAATCCCGGCTGCTACACAACCTGTTCCATTTTGGGCATGG
>CAKSHV010000002.1 GCA_934457515.1 uncultured Clostridia bacterium | reverse complement strand
GTGTATTACTCCTTCCAAAAATTTGATTAGTTTTTAGGTGAAATAAACATAAACATGTTCTTTCCTTCTAATTTCGGTTTCTTATCGATGGTGCCGATATCTTCAACAGACTGTGCAAATTTATTAAGCATTTCCTCGCCGGACGCTGCATACGCAACCTCTCTGCCGCGGAAACGAACGGTTACCTTCACCTTATCTTTCTTGTCAAGGAACTTCCTTGCCTGATTGATTTTGGTGGTTAAATCGTGAGAATCGGTTGAGGGAGAAAGGCGGATTTCTTTAATGCTTACGATATTCTGATTCTTTCTTGCTTCCTTTTCCTTTTTCGCCGCTTCAAAACGGTATTTTCCGTAGTCCATAATTTTGCACACGGGCGGTTTTGCATTCGGCGCGATTTTAACCAAATCCAAATTATCCCGAACGGCAATATTATAGGCTTCTTTTGCGGACATAATTCCCAGCTGTTCGCCGCTTTCGCTTATAACTCTGACTTCCTTATCCCGAATTTGTTCATTCAACATAAGATCCTGTTTACTAATAACGATGCACCTCCATAAAAAATTGAGTCTTTTTTGATTAACAAAAAAGAGAACGTGCAAAAAGCCGTTCTCTTCAAAACATTTCGATTTTAATACCAAACCGATAAACGTATTGACCCTTTCATATATCATTCAGGGTGAGAAGCAAGCCTTCTGCTTTATTGCAAATATCAGTTTACCACATTTTTATCGGTTTGTCAAGCATTTTTTTGTTCTTTTATGCTTAAATATGTTCAAATTTACATTTCTGCAACCAAATCCCGCATGGAATACATGCCGGGCGCTTTGCCGATTAAATATTTTGCCGCAGCAACCGCGCCGACCGCAAAAATTTCCTTCGACATTGCCTGGTGCTTTAGTTCAATCACTTCGTCCTTGCCCGCAAAAATCACCTCGTGCTCGCCGACGATTGTGCCGCCGCGGACGGCATGGATGCCGATTTCGTTTTTGCTGCGTTTTTTGCGCACCGCATGACGGTCGTATATATATTCCTTTCGCTCCGTCAAAACATCATTTATGCTGTCTGCAATGGCAAGCGCCGTGCCGCTGGGCGCGTCTATTTTCTGATTGTGGTGCTTTTCAATAATTTCAATATCGAATTGGTCCGCCAAAACCTTGGTTGCTTTCTGCGCAAGCTCGATTAAAAGGTTCACGCCGAGCGACATGTTTGCCGAGAAGAAAATCGGAACGTGCTCCGCCGCCTTTTTCATTTCGTTTTTCTGCTCCTCCGAAAGCCCGGTTGTGGCGATAACAAGGGGGGTGCCCATCTTTTTGGCATATTCCAGCAATCCGCTTAGATTATCGGGGTGCGAAAAATCGATAACCACGTCCGCCTCGCCTTTATAGTCGCAGGGGTTCTCATAAACCTTGCAGCCCATAACGCTTTCGGTGTTAATATCAAAGCCGCCGACAATTTCCATGTCGCTCTGTGCCTGCGCAACAGAAGACACAACCTTGCCCATTTTGCCGTTGCAGCCCGAAATAACCAGCTTTATCATGAATCAATCATTCCTTTATCAGTTTGTGCTTTAAAAGTTCCTTTTTCAAAACTTTAAGATGCTCGTCTTCAATCACGCTGAGCGGCATGCGAATCTCCGGTCCGCACATGCCCATTTCATGAAGTGCCGCCTTAACGGGAATGGGATTTACTTCCGAGAAAAGCGCATTGATTAAGTCGAAATATTCAATCTGCATTTTTCTTGCGGTTACATAATCGCCGTCAAGCGCCGCCTTGCACATTTCATGCGTTTCGCGCGGCATAATATTTGCCAAAACCGAAATAACGCCCTTTGCGCCCACAGACATCAGCGGAACGGTTATATCGTCGTTACCGGAATAGATTGCAAAATCCTCACCGCAAAGTTTAGCGATTTCAATTGCCGCCTCCACCTTGCCGCTTGCCTCTTTCACGCCGACAATGTTTTCGATTTTAGACAGTTCATACACCGTCTGCGGCAAGATATTTACGCCGGTTCTGGAAGGGACATTATACACAATGCAGGGAACCGAAACGGCGCCCGCCACTTTCTGATAGTGCGCAACAAGCCCTTTTTGGGTGCATTTATTGTAATACGGCGTAACAAGCAAGAAACTGTCTACGCCGACCTGCTCTATTTTTTTGCACAAATTTACACCATGCGCCGTATCATTGCTGCCCGCGCCGCCGATAACCGGAATTCTGCCCGCTGCCTTTTTAACGGCAAATTCGATAACCGCCACATGCTCTTCATCCGGCATGGTTGCAGGCTCGCCTGTTGTGCCGCACACAATCAGCGCGTCGGTTTTGTTTTCTATATGAAATTCAATCAGTTTTCCGAGACAGTCATAATCAACCTGACCGTTTTTAAAGGGTGTGATCAGTGCAACGCCCGAACCGGTGAAAATCGTTTTCTTACCCATTATATTCCCTCATTTCTTATATTAAAAACTGCCAAAATCAATCAAGATAGCCTTTTGCCGCCAAAAGCTCCGCCATCAAAACCGCGCCGCCTGCTGCGCCTCTTAAAGTGTTGTGCGAAAGGCAGACAAATTTATAATCATACTGCGTATCGGGGCGCAAACGGCCGATAGAAACCGCCATGCCGCCCTCTAAATTGCGGTCAAGCTTTGCCTGCGGACGGTCGTCTTCTGTAAAGTAATGCAAAAACTGCTTGGGTGCGGACGGCAGATTTAATTTCTGCGGCTCGCCCGAAAATTCTGCCCAGCATTTTAAAATTTCTTCCTTCGTAGGTTTGTGTTCAAACGACACAAACACTGCCGCCGTGTGTCCGTCCGAAACCGGAACGCGGATGCACTGGGTGGTAATGCTCGGCGCCGCTGCGGGAACAATTTTCCCATCTTCTATATGACCCCAGATTTTAAGCGGTTCTTTTTCGCTTTTTTCCTCTTCGCCGCCGATAAACGGAATTACATTGTCAATCATTTCGGGCCATCTTTCAAAGGTTTTGCCTGCGCCCGAAATTGCCTGATAAGTGGTTGCCAAAACTTTGGTAACACCGAATTTCATAAGCGGGTGAACGGCGGGAACATAGCTTTGCAGCGAGCAGTTGGACTTAACTGCAACAAAGCCTTTTTTCGTACCCAAACGCGCTCTCTGCGCTTTGATAATTTCTGCGTGCTGAGCGTTAATTTCCGGAATAATCATCGGAACGTCCTCTGTTCCGCGGTGCGCGGAATTGTTAGACATAACGGGGCATTCTCTTTTTGCATATGCCTCTTCAAGTGCACGGATTTCGTCTTTTTTCATATCCACCGCGCAGAATACAAAATCAACCATTTCGGTGATTTTGTCAATATCCGCTGTCGCGTCATACACAACCATATTTTCAACCGAGGAAGGCATGGGAGTTGTCATAGCCCATCTGCCTTCAACCGCCTCTTTATAGGTTTTGCCCGCACTTTTGGCAGATGCTGCCAGTGCAGTTATATGAAACCAGGGGTGTTTATCAAGCAGAGTAATAAAACGCTGTCCTACCATACCTGTCGCTCCGACTATTCCAACTTTAAAATCCATTTTCATACCGTCCTCTCCTAAGTCATGACAAAAGCTCTTTTGTCTTTATATCATCTCATTTTGTCGTTATACAATAAAAATCATAACATATTTAGCGCCAAAAGTCAACACCGCTATATACGCTTGCCCAAAATTTCTTTCTGTTCGGCATAAAACGCCTCGAATCGGCCTTCATCAAGGGCAAGGCGGATGTTTTCCATCAGGCGGTTATAAAACCGAAGGTTATGCATAACCGCAAGGCGCATGCCAAGCATCTCTTTTGCTTTGAAAAGATGTCTGATATAGCCCTTTGAAAAGTTTCTGCAAGTTTCGCAGTCGCAGTTTTCATCAATCGGGCTGTCGTCCGTCATATACTTTTCGTTCATTATGTTTATTATGCCTTTTGAGGTGAAAATATGTCCGTGACGCGCATTTCGGCTGGGCATAACGCAGTCAAAAAAGTCCACGCCGCGGTGCACCGCCTCCAAAATGTTCACCGGTGTGCCCACGCCCATTAAATAGCGCGGTTTATCCTGCGGCATATAGGGTTCGACTGCCTCGATAATGCGATACATTTCCTCCGCCGTTTCGCCCACTGCAAGACCGCCTATGGCATAGCCGTCCAAATCAAGCTCTGCAATTTGTTTCATGTTGTCAATGCGGATATCGTCATATGTTCCGCCTTGGTTAATACCGAACAGCATTTGATTCGGATTAACCGCGCCGGGTAATGCACAAAGGCGCGCCATTTCTTCTTTGCAGCGCTTCAGCCAGCGAATGGTCCGCTCGGACGATTTTTGCATATAGTCGCGTTTTGCGGGATTTTCCACACACTCGTCAAACGCCATGGCAATGGTAGACCCCAATGCCGACTGAATCTGCATGCTGATCTCGGGCGACATAAAAATGCGTTTGCCGTCCACATGCGAAGAAAAGGTAACTCCCTCTTCGGTGATGTTGCGAAGTTTTGCAAGTGAGAACACCTGAAAACCGCCGCTGTCGGTTAAAATAGGTCTGTTCCAGTGCATAAAGCGGTGAAGGCCGCCCATTTGTTTTACAACCTGCTCACCCGGGCGCACATGCAAATGATAGGTGTTGGAAAGCTCAACCTGGCAGCCGATTTGCTTTAAATCAAGGGAGGAAAGCCCGCCTTTGATTGCAGCCGCCGTGCCCACATTCATAAACACCGGCGTTTCCACCGTGCCGTGCACGGTGGTTAATCTGCCCCGTCTTGCTTTTCCTTCAACTTTTATTTTTTCAAACATAGTTCCTCCGATTTCGGTCTGTTCTGCTTGAATCAAAACAGCTCAACCGAGAACACGTGGCAGTCATCCGCGCCCCATGTTTCGTTAAATGTAAATGTAATTTCGGTCGCCTTGTCCTCAATCGGAACGGTAACCAATCTCTGATAGTTATTTTCAATGTGTTTGATTTTTGTTTCACCGTTTTCGGTCTTCCAGGTTACATCAAAGGATTTAACCAATGTTTTGGGCGGAACAATCGGTTCAATGTTCAAATGAACATTCGAGTCCATATTATGGTGATAGTTGCCCTCGTGCTTTCTGTTCAAATTGCTGTCAAGCACCAGTCGTGCCTCTTTTATATCCTGCGCCTTGTCATAAGAAAGGGTAATGCTTTCGCCCATTTTTCCTCTCCAGCCGTTATCGGTGTCTTTTATATTTCGGTCAATTCCGTTAAACAGCGCGTCGGCATTTTCTCCGCCTGCCGTCAGTTTTGCCGCTTTTGTCAGCGCGTTAAATTCCTTTTTGTTGAAAGGCAGATAGCAGTCATCATCCATCAAGTTCTGTTTTAATTCTTTCATATAATGCTGATATACGCCGCGGGGAGTTGTGTCTTTTTCAACTGCCAAAGCAGCCGCCGTGCCTGCCGCCTGACCCAAAGTGCCGCATGTTGCCATAACGCGCGTGGAGCTCATTGCCGTGTGCGTTACGGAAATATTTCTGCCCGCAAACATTAAGTTGTCAATGTTTTTAGAGTACAGGCAGCGATACGGAATGCCGTAAGGCGAAGGTGCCGGGTGGTGAATATTCGGTGCACCCGGATAACGCAGGCCCTCGGGGTGATGGTCGTCCATGCTCCAGCCTCCGTAAGCAACCAAATCGTCAAACTTGCCCTCGGCGCGGACATCGTTCTGATTTAAAATGTAATCGCCCACATAACGGCGGGATTCACGCTTGCCGGGAATCATACCGACCCAGTCCAAATCCCAGTTTTCGGTGTTTTTGCATTCGCCGCTGTTTTTCACATAGTCCCACATGCCGAAAGCCACTTCCTGCAGCTCGTCACGCAGAACCTCGGAATCACGGATAGTGTCGCCCATGCCGCCCAATTCTATGTACCAGAAATTTTCATGCTTATTATTCATATCCGGTTGCCTGTGATTTAATTTATCTTTTGTAAATTTCTCTGCCCAGGTCGGTGCGATATACGGTCTTTTTTCTGTATATTCTCTGCCCTGAATCATACAGCTTAAGCCCATGGTGTGATTATCTGCCTGTTCGGGAGCAATGTCTTCGTTAAATTCGCTTCTTGCTTCTCTGCCCCAGCGGAATTCCGCGTCTGAAAGAGGCGCCAAAACCGAGTCGCCCGAACAGTCAATGAAAATTTTTGCGCTTACCTCATGGAACTGCTGCGTGGTAAGCTGCCAGCCTTTTATACTCTTTATCTTATTACCGTCCATTTCAGCATCTAAGCACGAACAGTTTAAAAGCATGGTCATGTTTTTCTGAAAACGAACAGTCTGATACAGAACACTGTCCCAAATCGAATAATTTTTATAGGGGTTTCTGTAGCAGTTTTCCAAATCAATTTCTTCAACGATACCTGTTTCTTTGGTGTCGTCCGCAAAGTTTTCCGAGCCGCAAATCCACATTCTGATTTCAGATGAGCAGTTGCCGCCGAACATCGGTCTGTCCTGCATAATCAATGTTTTTGCCCCGCGCCGTGCTGCCGATACCGCCGCACAGATGCCTGCCAAACCGCCGCCGACAACGCACTCATCCACCTCGTGCTTTACCGTTTCAAATTTAATCATTTTCTCTCACTCCTGATTTTATCATATTTATTATCTGTATAAAATCCTCCGGCAGAGGGCTTTCAAAATAAAGCCGCTCGCCCGTACGCGGGTGGGTAAATCCCAAAACGCCCGCATGAAGAACCTGACCTTCTATTTTATATTTATTCCTGTCGCCGTATAATGTGTCACCCAAAAGCGTGTGCCCTATATAAGACATGTGCACGCGGATCTGGTGCGTGCGCCCTGTTTCCAGGCGGCACTCCACAAGGGAATACATGGGCGATAATTCTTCCAGCACCTTAAAATGCGTTACCGCATTTTTGGCATTTTTATCGGTCACCGCCATTTTTTTGCGGTGCACCGGATGTCTGCCGATGGGGGCATTCACCGTTCCGCTTTTTTCGCGGAATCTACCCTTTACGATTGCGGTATACACTCTGTCAATCGAATGGTCTTTAAACTGCTCTGCCAAACCCTGGTGTGCAAAATCGTTTTTTGCAATCACCAAAAGCCCCGAAGTGTCTTTATCAATTCTGTGCACAATGCCGGGGCGCACCACCGAATTTATGGTGGAAAGGCGCGAACCGCAATGCGCCATAACGGCGTTTACCAATGTGAAATCTAAGTTGCCCGGTGCGGGATGCACCACCATGCCCTTCGGCTTGTTCACCACCAAAACATCATCGTCTTCATACACAATGTCGAGGGGTATTTCCCTGGGAATAATGTTTGCCTCTTTCGCCTCGGGCTCGGTAAATTCTACCGTGTCGCCCACTCTTACCTTTGTTTTGTTTTCGGCGGGTTTTCCGTTAATTAAAACACAGCCGTCCTCAATCGCTTTTTGAATAAACGAACGGGTTTTGTCTGTTTTTTCTGCCAAAAACTTGTCCAGACGGACGCCGTTTTCTTCACAAAGTATTGTCATTTTGTCTGCTCCTCTTTATCGAAAAAAAGGATATAAACTGCAAAAAGCGCCGCACCCACACAAATGAAAATATCCGCTAAGTTAAACACCGGGAAGTCAATAAACGTTGTGCAGATAAAATCCACCACATAGCCGTGCATCACTTTATCGATAATATTGCCCGCCGCACCCGCAACAACCAAAAGAAGCGACCAAACGGCAAATGTTTTTTTCTTTTTGTGGCAGGAAACCGCCAAAACAATGCACGCAATCATAATTGCAATGCTTAAAGGCACCAAAACGGGCTGCAGATTCTGAAACATGCCGAATGCAATGCCGCGGTTTTCCACATATACAAATTTTAAAACGTGCGGAACGGCATTTATGCCGTCTGTTCCCGCCAAAGCCGCGGCCGCCCAAGTTTTCACAATTTGGTCTGCCGCAATTAAAAGAATGGTTACTACCGCATATAAAACAGCCATTATTTCATATCCTCAAACAATTTTAATTCAGACTGCAAAAGTGCCTCGTATTTCGCACGGAAGATTTTGTACTGATTCTGAATGTCTTCCAGTGCGCGCTCCGCCTCCATTTTTTTGCCGTCCGTTTCGGTTAAAATGTCCGCCGCTTTCACTCTCGCCTCTTCAATCATGGCGTCTGCCTTTTGCTGCGCGGCTTTTTTAATGTCTTCTGCGGTGTTTTGCGCAAAAAGCAGGGTGTTCTGCAAAGACTCCTCCATTGCCTTAAAATTCTTCAGCGAATCGTTCAGCACGGTAATTCTGTCCTTAAGCTCCCTGTTTTCACGATAATACTTTTCGAATTCTTTCGAGGTTTCCTCCAAAAAGTCGGTCACCTGTTTTTTGCTGTAGCCGCCAAAAGGCTGCGTTGAAAACTCGTAATTCTGAATTTCAATCGGCGTCATTTCTTTATTCCCCCATTCTTGCTTTGCTTAAAAGCAAAGCAAAATTAAAATGCTATACAAATAACTTAAGCGCAAACTGCTGCAGCGCAGGAACAATCACATAATCTATGGCAACAAGCGCCAAAAGCGGTGAAAAATCCATCATCATCGGCCGCCTGATCAGCGCCGAGAGCAATGCGCGAAACGGTGCCACAATCGGCTCCGACAAAGCGTCTGCAATGCGAATCAGCGGATTATCGGGCGAAAGCGGAAACCACGAAAGCAGTGCGCGGATGATAATAACCCACGTCAGCACATCACCCATAATGCCGATTGCAATTGCAATTTTTGATCCGATTCCCATGTTAAACTCCTTTTATTCTTTGTTCTCTCAGTCTTCCCAAGGAAACAGACCTTTCGAACGAAGTTCGTCCTGAAAATCGCCCATAATTTCCACGGTATACGGGGTAACAAGCATAATTTCTTTGGAAATTTTCTGAATGCCGCCGTCTAACGAATACACAGCACCGCTTAAAAAGTCGATCATGCGGCGTGCCAGCGCGCCGTCGACACCTTCCATGTTGATCACAACCGGTTTTCTGGATTTTAAGTGGTCTGCAATGTCCATAACGTCTTCAAAACGGCGGACGTTCATAACCACAACTTTAAATTGTGTTGTGGTGTGAATATCCACAATTTTGCCTTTTTTCGTGTCGGAAATCATGCTGACGTTGCTTTTGGTTCTGTCCGCGCGGCGTGCCGGCGGTTCTTTTACCAACAGTTCCCGCTCTTCCTCTTCTTCGTCCTCGTCATCACGGTCGGAAAAGCCGATGGCGTTTAACATTTTGTTCATTAAATCTTTCATTTTTAAAATCTCCAATCCTCCGCCTCACGGCGGCTAAAGTTTCTCTGTTTTTAAAACCCCTGATATTTCACAAAATCGCCGTCTTTCACGGGATTTTTCGTAATCAAAACCTCATCGTAAAGCAAAAGCGCGTTTTCTTTCTGATTGTCCTCTTTCACAACGGCATACCCTTCGTCGGAAGCCAAAACCTCAGCCTCTTTAAATTTTGCCGTGCCGTCATTCTGAACAATATACACGCCCGTTTTGTCGTTTTCAACCTTAACTGCGTCTTTAAAAATCTTAAGCCCCGAATAGGAACTCAGCACAATATCGGTGTTTAAAAAGCGGTTGTAATACACCGCGTCGTTATATTCCGAGCCCTTGCACACAATGGCAGCCTTTCCGTTTTCCGGCTCGGAAACCGCAACGATTTCAGCGCTGTATATTTCGCTGCCGAACTGCGGAAACCGTAAGCCCACCGTTTTTCCCTTGCGCACCGAAGGAAGTTTTCCTTCGTCAATGGTTGCCGCAACGTACCACGCGTAGCCGTCCGCAATTTTCATTTCCGCATCATAGCTGTTTTTGTCGGGCTTGGCTTTTTTTATTTCATTAATGCCGGACGGCGTGATTTTATCAATACTGTCCGTTCCGATTAAGCCCTCATACCCGTCAAACGAAGTGAAAAACAGACCCGCCGCCGAAGCGAACACTTCCTTTTTTTCACCCGAAATCTGTGATTCCAACTCGTCGCGCTTTGTTTTCAGCTCTGCAATAACTGCTGCGGCATTTTTACTGTCCGAAACAATTTTTCGGTTGACCACATCGTCAATCTGACCGCGGATTTTGTTTAAATCTCTGCCCTTGCCGCCGTGCGCCGCCGACACAATTTCCGCCGAATAGCCTTTCAGCATGGTATCGAGCGAAACGCCGGTATCTGTGCCCGAGCTTGCCGCAAGGGTTTCCAATCCCGAAAGCCTGTCACTTACTTCGCGAAGCTCTGCCTGCACTTTCGGTGACACCGTTCCGTAATATAAATCCGCCAGTTTTTCGCCTTTGGCAACCCGCTCGCCGTCAAGCGCCACACCCGAAACAATCACACCCGACTCCTTTAAAACAACCTCTTCGCCGCGAATGACAACCCCCTCGGAGGATACGACCTCCTCAATGGTGCCCTTAACGGCAATCTGGGTTTTCACGCTTGGGTTAAACAGCACATACACGTTGTATAAAACAATAACGACCGCCGCAAATATGGCAAGAATCAAAAGCGCTTTATACAGCCTTTTCATTCATTTTCTCCCGAAATAATTTGTTTGATATTGATATTTCTGCCGGGGCAAATGGTGGAAATGGCGTGCTTATACACAACCTGCTGTTTGCCCTCGCAGTCGATTAAAACCACGTAGCTGTCAAAGCCGCATACAACGCCCTTAAACTGAAATCCGTTTGTTAAATAAATGGTAACCGGCATTTTTTCTTTAATTGCCTGTCTTAAAACTGCGTCCTGTAAATTAATCGGCTTGTTCATTTGTGTTTCCTCCTTGAAAATAATAGATATACCTATCTTAACCTACATTATACTACAAAAGCGCATGAAAATCCATAGCTTTTTGAATAATTTCCAACTTTTTTTCGGAAAACATGTCAACGGGCACCGTTTCCGTCTCCCGCTTAAACCAAGATACCTGCCGTTTCGCATAGCGTCTTGTGCCCTGCTTAATAATATCCTTGCATTCCGCAAGGCTTATATCACCTTTGAGGTACCAAAGCACCTCTTTATATCCAAGCCCCTGCATAGAGGTGCAGGACTCGTCGATTCCCTTATCAAAGAGGGCTTTCACCTCGTCTGTCAGTCCCAAATCAAACATGATGTCCACGCGGCGGTTAATGCGCTCGTAAAGGGCGCTCCGCTCGGCGGTTATGCAAAATTTTGCGGTTTTATACGGGCTTTCGTTTAATTTCGAGCGTCTGATGTGCTCGCTTTGCGGAATCCCTGTTTGTTTATACATTTCCAATGCGCGCACAATGCGCTTTGTGTCGTTTATATGAAGGCGATTCGCCGTCTCGGGGTCAACTTTCTTTAACTCTTCCATTAAAACGCCGTTGCCCTCGGAATCTGCAATTTTAAGCAGCTCTTTGCGAAGCGACTCGTCTTTTTCCTCTTCGGAAAGAGAAATGTTTTGAATCAGCGTGTCGATATAAAGTCCGGTGCCGCCCGCAAGAATCGGCAGTTTCCCGCGGCGGTATACCTCTTCAATGCACGCCTTTGCCGCCGATACATACTGCGCCAAACTGTAGTTTTCATTCGGCTCTGCCACATCAATCATGTGGTGCAGCACGCCCTGCTGCTCTTCCAAAGTGGGTTTTGCGGTTCCGATGTCCATGCCCTTATACACCTGCATGGAATCGGCGGTAATCACCTCGCCGTTAAACGCTTTTGCCATTTCAACCGCCAATGCCGTTTTGCCCGACGCCGTCGGTCCGAACAGCACCGCAAGCGGAATTTTGTTCATGTTCATTCTCCTAATTTTCACACAATCCGTTTAAATTCTTTCTCAATCCATTTTTTCGAAAACGAAAGCAAAAGCGGTCTGCCGTGCGGGCAGGTTCTGATTCTGTCGTTTTCCAAAACCGCCTTGACCAAAGCTGTCATTTCCTTTTCCGAAAGTGCGTGGTTTGCTTTCACCGCGCCCTTGCACGCAATCATGAAAAATGCGCTGTCCATAAAATCCTCGGGATTTTTGTTTTGCTTTATCAGTTCCAAGATTTCAACAATTGTGTTTTCCACATCATCAATCGTAATATCGTCCGGCAGCTGACGAACCGCAAATTCTCCCGCGCCGAACGGCTCGATTGAAAAGCCCAAATTGGTAAATGCCTCGCTGTTTTCGGAAAGGACCTCCCCGTCCTCCGCCGAAAGACGAATGATTTCGGGCAGCATTAAAAGCTGACCGTATATGCGCCTGTCGCGCACCATCTCTTCATAGCGCAGCCGTTCGTGTGCTGCGTGCTGATCCATTAAAAGCATCTCGCCGTTTTGCTCTATGATAATATAGGTATCAAACACCTGTCCGCGCACTTTAAAGGGCAAAACCTCCGGTTCGGCAGAAATTTCCTCCGGCGCTTTAAAAGCTTCGCTTTGCTGCACGGGCGTTTCTTCCGTTATCTCAACATGTTTGTCTGCCTCTTCAATCGCCGGACTTGCGCTGATATAGCGGTTTTCGTCCTCTTCAAGGCTTGCAAAAAAGTCCTCTGCCTTGTCGGCTTCCGCCTTGGGCGCGGAAAACAATTCTTCGCTTTCGGGAGAGAAAAAATCAAATTCTTTTTCTTCATACTTTGGTTTTTCTTCTGCCTTTTTATGCATCACGTTAAACGAAACGGACTTTTGTTCTTTGGGTGCCTCGCCCACGGCAGACTCGGGCATATCACTCACGCCGCGCGCTTTCGGCGCGGAAAACAGTGCGTTTTGCACACCTAAAAACACGGCGCTTGTAATTAATTTTTCGTTGGCAAATTTTATTTCCATTTTCTGCGGATGCACATTGACGTCGGTCAGCATGGGCGAAACCGAAACCGAAAGCACCAAGACGGGTCGTTTTCCTGTCATCAGCTGGGTTTTATACGCCGCCTCGGCGCTGAACTGCATCTCTTTGGACTTAACCCATCTGCCGTTTACAAAAAAGTTCTGCATGGTGCGGTTGCTGCGCGCAACCTCGGGCAGCCCCGCATAGCCAAACACATGAACGCCGTCTTTTTCGCAGTCCACTTTCACCATTTTCGCAGCGATTTCTCTGCCCAGCACCACCGATACCGCGTCTTTCAAATCACCCGTTCCGGGCGAAAGCAGCACGTCGCGTCCGTTGTTAATCAAACGAAACGAAATGGCAGGATAGCAAAGAGACAGGCGCTGCACAACCTCTGTCACGTGTGCTGCCTCGGCACTGTCTTTTTTCATAAAATGCATGCGCGCCGGCGTGTTAAAAAACAGGTCTTTCACCACAATAGTGGTGCCGTTCGGGCAGCCCGCCTCGGTTTTTTCCAATATCTCCCCGCCCCCTAATGAAAGAGCGGTTCCCAAAACCGAATCGGCGGTTTTGGTTAAAACATCTACTTTAGACACGGCGGCAATGCTTGCCAGCGCCTCGCCGCGGAAACCCATGGTGTACAATGTTTCCAAATCCGAAATACCGCGGATTTTGCTTGTCGCATGCGGCAAAAACGCCTTTTCAATGTCATCGGGAGCAATGCCCTGTCCGTTATCGGTCACGCGGATAAACGAAATACCGCCGTTTTTGATTTCCACCGTGATCTTGGTAGCTTTCGCGTCAATCGCGTTTTCCACCATTTCTTTCACAGCCGACGCAGGACGCTCTACCACTTCGCCCGCCGCAATTTTATTGACCGTTGCCGTATCCAAAACCTGAATTTTGCTCATATCCGCACCCCGCTTTCAACTTGGTTTTTAAACAATTTCATCTGCCTGTTTTTTTAGTTCAAATAATGTATTCATTGCCTCAATGGGCGATAATATGTTAATATCAATGCCTTTTATGCGGTCAATCAGCTCGTCTTTCGCGCCTTGCGAAAAGTCAAACTGCGCTGCGTTCAGCTCGGGCAGTTTTTCTTTTTTTCTCTTTGCTTTCACCTCAACCGTGCCCTTTTCCTCAAGCGCTTTCAAAATGGTTTTCGCGCGCTTTATAACGTCTTCCGGAATGCCTGCAAGCTTTGCAACCTCCACGCCGTAACTCTCGTCCGCGCCGCCGCGCACGATTTTGCGCAAGAAAACCACATCGTCTTCCCGCTTTTTCGCCACAATGCAATAGTTATTCACGCCCTCTAACTTCTCTTCCAGCTCGGTTAATTCGTGATAGTGGGTTGCAAACAAGGTGCGCGCACCGATTTTCTTTTTGTCCGCAATGTATTCCACAACCGACCAGGCAATGGAAAGCCCGTCGAAAGTAGAGGTGCCGCGTCCGATTTCATCCAAAATCAAAAGACTTTTCGAAGTTGCGTTTTTAATAATGCTTGCAACCTCGTTCATTTCCACCATAAATGTGCTCTGACCCGACGCCAAATCGTCCGACGCACCGATACGCGTGAAAATTTTGTCCACCACACCGATTTTTGCGGATGCCGCAGGCACAAAACTTCCCATTTGCGCCATAATCACAATCAGCGCAACCTGGCGCATATAGGTTGATTTACCTGCCATGTTCGGGCCTGTGATGATGGAAAACAGGTTATCCTCACCGTCCAAATACGTGTCGTTCGGCACAAACAAAGCGTCTTTTAACACCTTTTCCACAACCGGGTGTCTGCCGTCCTTAATCTCCAAAACGTCCGACATGTTCACCTCGGGGCGGACATAGTTATTTTTAAACGCGACCTCCGAAAGGGACGCCAAAACGTCAATGCTTGCAATCACCTTCGCAGTCTTCTGAATCCGCTCAATTTCGTCCCGCACGCGCTCGCGCACATTGCAGAACAGACGGTATTCCCGCGCCGCAATTTTTTCGTCCGACCGCAAAACCAAATCTTCAATTTCTTTTAATTCATCGGTAATATAGCGCTCGCAGTTGGTAAGCGTTTGCTTGCGGATGTAATTTTCGGGCACCAAATCGAAATAGGATTTTGTGACCTCGATATAATAGCCAAACACTTTATTAAAGCCGATTTTTAGGTTTTTAATGCCTGTCCGCTCTTTTTCGGACGCCTCTAATTCCAAAAGCCGCTCTCTGCCGTGCTGCTTTCCGCCGCGCCACTCATCTAACTGCTCGTCAAACCCGTCTTTAATAATGCCGCCTTCGCGGACGGTAAAGGGCGGCTCATCCACAATCGCCGCAGTTATCACGTTAGCAATATCGCTTAAATTATCAAATTCGCTCAAGAATTCCTTGATTAAACTGCTGCTGAGCTGCTGCATAAAGGAAATAATTTCGGGGAAAGCGCGAATGGAATCGCGAAGCGAAATCAAATCCTTTCCGTTTGCGCTGCCGTAGTCGATTCTGGCAATCATGCGCTCTAAATCGCGCACGTTTGACAAAACATTCCGAAGCCCACCGCGCAAATCGTGCTTGTTTAAAAGCTCCTCCACTGCCTCATGACGGCGCGAAATCTGTGCACAGGACACCAGCGGCTGCTGCACCCAGGTGGCAATCATTCTGCCGCCCATTGCGGTACAGGTTTTGTCCAAAACCCAAAGCAGACTGCCGCGCTTTTCTTTGTCGCGCATGGTTTTTACCAGTTCCAAATTATATCTTGCCGTTGTGTCCAGTCCAAGATACTGTTCCGACTGATAAAAGGAAACGGCGGTGAACTGGTCGAGCGCCGTCATCTGCGTTTCTTCCAAGTAGGCAAACAGCATGCCCGCCGCCGAAACCGCAAGGCCCTCTTCTTCCAAAACCGCTTTGGTCAATTTGTTTGAAACATGTTTTTTCAGTTCTTCTGCCGCACTGTCAAGCGTCATGTCGGGGCGCGGCTGGGTTATGCATTTAAATTTATGCTCGATAAAGCTTAATACCGTTTTATCCGACATAAAAAACGAGTTGTGCAAAATTTCGGAGGGGGAATATTTGGAAAGCTCGTTCATTAAATCGGTTTTTGCGGCAACGCCGGTTAAAGACACAGCATAAAGCTCGCCCGTCGAAACGTCTGCCGCCGCCAGGCCGTACCCTAAGCCCGACTTGTAAATACATACCAAAAAGTTGTTTTTCGTTTCCTCCAAAACGTCGGGCAGCGTGATAGTGCCGGGCGTAATGACTTTAATTACTTTGCGCTCCACAATACCCTTTGCGGTTGCGGGGTCCTCCACCTGCTCGCAGATGGCAACCTTTAAGCCCGCTTTCACCAGCTTTGCAATATAGCCGTCGCAGCTGTGAAACGGCACGCCGCACATGGGCGCGCGCTCCTCCTGACCGCAGTCCCTGCCCGTTAGGGCAAGCCCTAAAATTTCGGACGCAGTTTTCGCGTCACCGAAAAACATTTCGTAAAAATCGCCCAGCCGATACATTAAAATGCAGTCCATATACTGCTCTTTAATTTTAAAGTATTGCTGCATCATCGGCGTAAATTCCGCCATTACAGTCCCCTCCCGCACTTTGGCAGCCTGCCAAAATCTATCTTTCCAAAACTTACTCTATAATCTCGCCGCGCAGCGACCAGGTGCGCACATCGGTAATCCGAACACGAACCACTTTGCCGATTAAGCTTCTGTCGCCTTTTATGTTCACAACCTTGTTGCTGTCCGTTCTGCCCTGCAGCACGGTTTTGTCGGTTCGGCTTTCGCCGTCGATTAAAACGTTTAACTCTCTGCCCGCATAGGTGTCGTTAATTTCCCTGGAAATGCGGTTTTGCAGTTCAAGCAAACGGTCAAAATTGCGCTGAATGGATTCGTCGTCCAAAACAGGTTCCATTTTTTCCGCCCGTGTGCCGCGGCGGGGCGAAAAAATAAAGGTAAACAAATTGTCAAACCGAACCTCGTTTACGAGGGTCAGCGTTTCTTCAAAATCTTCATTGGTTTCTGTGGGGAATCCCACAATCACATCGCTGGTTAAGGCAATGTCCGGCATTTTTTCGCGGATTTTTTTCACCTTTTCCAAATAGCTTTCGCGCGTGTAGCTGCGGTTCATCGCCTTTAAGGTTTTGTTGCTGCCCGCCTGAAACGGCAAATGCAGCTGTTTGCACACCTTATCACACTCCGCCATCGCGCATATCAAATCGTCCGAAATATCTTTCGGGTGGCTGGTTGCAAACCGAATCCGCTCGATTCCGTCTATTTCGTTCGCTTTGCGCAAAAGGTCGGCAAAGCTCATTTGATTTTCGCCCAAATCCTTGCCGTAGGAATTGACATTCTGCCCCAAAAGGGTTATCTCTTTGTATCCGTCCGCCGCAAGACCGCGGATTTCCGAAAGGATATCCTCCGGGTTTCGGCTGCGCTCTCTGCCGCGCACATAAGGCACCACGCAATAGGTACAAAAGTTGTTGCAGCCGTACATCACCGTAACCCACGCTTTGCAGTTGTCATCCCGCTTAACCGGCATGGACTCTGCAATCTCGCCGTCCGACTCGGTAACGCCGAACACGCGCCGTTCCTCTTTTGCCTCTTTTAAAAGCTCGGGAAAGCGATAGAGTCCGTGGGTGCCGAATATCAGCGATATATGGCGGAATTTTTTATAAAGTTCTTCGGCAATTGCCTCCTGCTGCATCATGCAGCCGCAAACGCCGATGACAATGCCCGGCTTTTTCGCCTTTAAATATTTCAGCGCGCCCACATTTCCTTTTAATTTCAGCTCCGCATTTTCGCGCACGGCACAGGTGTTAAACAAAATAACATCTGCCTTTTCGCGCTCGTCCGTTAAAGCATAACCCATTTCGGAAAGCATGCCTTTTAAATGCTCCGAGTCATTTTCGTTTTGCTGGCATCCGTAGGTAATTACGCACGCAAGGGGCTTTGT
>CAKSHV010000001.1 GCA_934457515.1 uncultured Clostridia bacterium | reverse complement strand
AAAAAGGAAGTTTGATGGAATTTTTTCCTCAAAATTTAAATTCGTAAAATCGCAGGACATGTGCCTGCGATTTTACTCCTTACAAGGGCTGGCTTGCCTGACCTTCGGTACAGGCAAGCCGTGCGAACGTAAGCCCTTGAATCAAAGAGAATGCGAGTGAAACGAGTTTTCTCTTTGAAAGTGTCGACTTTATCGACACGCTCACGCGCCCGCTGCGGCGCGTTTTTTTCGTGGGGTATTTTGCGGTCTTTGCCAAATGCGGTAGACAAGGCGGAAAAAAAGCGCTATAATATATGTAATAAATCAAACAAAAAAGAAAGGAAGAACGAATATGACGCGATATGAGTCCGCAAAAGAACAATATGCAAAATGGGGCGTTGATACCGACGCCGTTATTAAAACATTAAAAGAGGTTCCCGTAACGCTGCACTGCTGGCAGGGCGACGATGTAATCGGCTTTGACCACGACGGACCGCTAAACGGCGGCATTCAGACCACCGGCAACTACCCCGGCAAGGCAACCACGCCCGAACAGCTCCTGCAAGACATGGACAAGGCAATGTCCCTTTGCCCCGGCAAAAAGAAAATCAATGTGCATGCCTGCTATGCCATTTTTGAAGACGGCGAGTTTGCAGACCGCGACAAGTTAGAACCCAAACACTTTAAGAAATGGGTTGAATTTGCAAAAAAACACAATGTGGGTATTGATTTTAACCCCACTTTCTTCTCCCACCCCATGCAGAAAGACGGTTTAACCCTTTCCAGCCCCGATGAAGAGGTCAGAAAGTTCTGGATTGAACACGGCAAAGCCTGCATCCGCATTTCCACTTATTTTGCGGAAGAAACAGGCGTGCCCTGCGTGATGAACATCTGGACGGGTGACGGTTACAAAGATATTCCGGCAGACCGCATGGGTCCGAGAATGCGCTATAAAGATTCGATTGAGCAGATTTTATCCGAGCCTTACGATTTTAACAAAGTAAAACCCTGCGTGGAATCGAAGGTATTCGGCATCGGCGTAGAGGCGTTCACGGCGGGTTCTGCGGAGTTTACCTTAAGCTTTGCCGCGGAACACAAAGACAAATGCCTGCCCCTTATGGACAACGGCCACTACCACCCGACCGAAGTGGTTTCGGACAAAATTCCCGCCCTTTTGTGCTTCTTCCCCGAAATTGCGCTGCACATCACCCGCGGCATCCGCTGGGATTCCGACCATGTGGTGCTGTTTGAGGACGAAACAAAGGAAATGGCAAAGGAAATTGTGCGCAACAACGCCCTTTCGCGCACCTATATGGCGCTTGACTTCTTCGATGCAAGCATTAACCGCATATCCGCATGGGTTGTCGGATTCAGAAGCTGGCAGAAGGCATTATTAAACGCCATGCTTTTGCCGAACGAAAAGTTAAAGCACCTGCAAGACACCGCACAGTTTACCGAACTGATGGCAGTGCAGGAAGAATTAAAAATGCTGCCTTTCGGCGATGTTTGGGCAGAATACTGCGCATCCTGCGGCGTAAATGCAGACATCTCCTGGTTTGATGAAATCAAGGCATACGAAAAAGATGTTTTAAGCAAAAGATAAAAACGATATTCAAAAAGCGCTTGGGGAAATTCCTCAAGCGCTTTTTTATGCTTTATCAAAACCATTTCTTTCTTTTAAAATAAATCACCGTCCCGGCGCAAACCAAAAGGCTTAAAACAATAACAAACAAATAGCCGTAGTCCCAGGCAAACTCGGGCATTTTCAAATTCATGCCGTACCAGCCCGCAATCAGCGTCAGCGGAAAAAACACAGTTGTGATAACAGTAAAAATCCGCATAATATTGTTCTGCTCAATGTCAATCTGCGCCTGATATGCTTCGCGCACCTGGGTGATGTATTCCCGCAAATGCTCGGCATATGCCAAAAGCCGGTCCATGTGCCGGTCAATTGCCGCAAAGGCGCGGCAAAACGCCTCGTCCGAAAAATACAGACGGTCTTCGCTTAAGGTGTCGGTTATGGTAATCAGCTCTTCATAATACCGCTTGATTTTCAGAATCTCATGCCGCAAAATCAAAATTTTATTCATGCTTTGCGGGCGGATTCTGGTGCCGCAAAGCAGTGTGTCCTCCAATTTTGTTATGCGATCTTCCATGTGCTCCAAAGCAAAAATGTCCCCCGCGGTCAAACGGCGGAAAAACGCCTCCAGCTGCTCTTTTGCGCTGCCGCTTTCCGAAATTTCCTCCGCGCATGCGCCGACAACCTTGCTTTCGGTAAACAAAATCAAGCGATTTTCTTTCAGCAGCAAATAAACGGCGCTTTCCTTGTCCGAAACATGCGCAACATTGCAATATTTAAAAGAAAGCAAGCACCCGTCCTCGGTCTTCACACACGTGTTTGCACCCGCTTGCGGAGGCTTTTTCCCCATATACTCTTCCAAATTTTTCCGAATGTCCGTTAAAATCCGTTCCATACCCCTTTGCCTCCATGCTGTTTTCTTCTTTTATTATACGCATTTTACACCCAAATGTCAATTCTATGTTAAAATCTCTTATATATATTGACTTTTTTGGCAAAAATGTTATAATAAACACAGTACACAATTTATAGTAACACTGTCTGTTGCTGTCTGCCAAACCCGGGGCGGACAGTTTACATCATTTTAAGGCAAATCTTATAGCCGGAAGATTTTAAATTTTTTCGGCGGAACGGAGATTTTTATATGGAAATAATTGTTGTCGGCTGCGGAAAAGTCGGCTCTACACTTGCCAAAAAATTAAGCGACGAGGGGCACAGCATAACGGTTATCGACACAAATGCCGAGCGCGTGCAGCGCATAACCGATGCGTATGACGTTATGGGAATTACCGGAAACGGCTCATCTATCAGCGTACTGACCGAGGCGGGCATGGACGATGCGGACATGTTAATTTCGGTCACCGGTTCGGATGAATTAAACCTTCTTTGCTGCATGTTTGCAAAAAAGGCGGGACACTGCCACGCGATTGCGCGCGTGAGAAATCCCATGTACAGCCACGAAATCGACTTTATCAAACAGCAGCTCGGCATTTCCGCCGTGATTAACCCCGAACTTGCCACGGCGCAGGAAATTTCGCGCCTGCTCCGTTTCCCCGGCGCCGTTAAAATTGACACGTTTGCGGATGGCAGAGTGCAGCTGATGAAATTTCGCTTAACCGATGCGCAAGGACTTCATAACATTACGGTTAAAGAAATTCCGGAGAAATTCAGCGATATTTTAATCTGCGCGGTAGAGCGCGGACACGATGTAATTATCCCGGACGGTGAGTTTGTGCTGCAAACGGGTGATTTGGTCACCTTCCTTGCCACCCGTGAAAAAGCAACGGAATTTTTCTCCCGTCTGCACATGCCGACCCGCCCCGTGCGCAGCGCCATGATTGTGGGCGGCGGCACCATCGGCTACTATCTTGCAAAGGATTTGATTGCACACAATATTCGCGTACGCATTGTGGACAACAACACCTCCCGCTGCGAAACGCTTGCCGAGCTTTTGCCCGAAGCAACCATTTTAAACGGCGACGGAACCGACCGCGAACTGCTTTTAACCGAGGGGCTCCCCATCACCGAATCGTTCGTTTCCTTAACCAACATGGACGAGGAAAATGTTTTACTCGGCATGTTTGCCAAAAAACACAGCCGCGCCAAACTGGTTACGAAAATTAACCGCCTTGAATTTGACGATATTTTAGACGAGCTGGACATCGGCAGCGTAATCTATCCGAAATATTTAACCTCAGACACCATAGTGCGCTATGTGCGCGCACTGCAAAATGCGTCGGGCAGCAACGTAAAAACGCTGTACCGCATTTTGGACGACAGGGTTGAGGCGCTGGAATTTCAGGTGCACACAGAGTCTGCCGCAACATCGGCGCCGCTTTCGGAGCTGAAATTAAAGCCGAATCAGCTGATTTGCTGCATAACCCGCGGCGAGAAAATCATCATCCCGCGCGGCAGCGACCGCATTCAAAAAGGCGACTCGGTGATTGTGGTCACCTTAGAGCACGGTCTGCATGACGTGTGCGATATTATCGCACACTAAAAACGGAGGAGTATTGTGAACGTTCCAATTGTATTTTATTTTATGGGCTGGATTTTAATGTGCGAAGGCTCGCTTATGGTTCTGCCGCTCGGCGTTTCGCTTTTTTACGGCGAACCCATGGCATTCCGCGCCTTTTTAATCACCATGTCAATATGCCTGGTTTTGGGCGGCGGACTTATTTATAAAAAGCCGAAAAACAGCGTGTTTTACATGCGCGAGGGTTTGGTCATCACGGCGCTTAGCTGGATTGTCATCAGCGTCATCGGCGCACTGCCGTTTTTGTTCAGCCGCACCATAACAAATCCCGTTGCCGCGCTGTTTGAAACGGTTTCGGGTTTCACCACCACCGGCGCCAGCATTCTTCCCGAGGTGGAAAGCCTGCCCCGCGGCATTTTGTTCTGGCGAAGCTTCACCCACTGGATCGGCGGCATGGGCGTTTTGGTGTTTATTTTAATGCTAAAACCGCTGTCCGGCGGCTCGAATATGAATTTAATCCGTGCGGAAAGTACCGGTCCGCAAGTGGAAAAAATGGTGCCGAAAGTGCAGACAAACGCGCGGATTTTGTATTATATGTACATTGCGCTCACGCTGTTGCAGATTCTTTTTCTGCTTGCGGGCAGAATGCCCCTGTTTGACGCGGTAACCACCGCATTCGGAACGGCGGGAACAGGCGGATTCGGCATAAAGAACGACAGTATGGCAAGCTATTCGCCTTATATTCAAAACGTGGTTTCGGTATTTATGATGCTGTTCGGCGTGACCTTTGCCTTTTATTTTTTGATTTTGCAGCGCAGACTGCGCCGCGCGTTCGGCATTGAAGAAGTGCGCTGGTACATCGGTGTAATTTTAGTGTGCACCGTTATAATCGCGTGCAACATTCGCAATCTGTATCCCACAGCGGGCGACACGCTGCGCCATGCCTTTTTCCAGGTGAGTTCCATCATCACAACAACCGGCTTTGCCACAACCGACTTTAACCGGTGGCCCGAGGCTTCCAGAACCATTTTGGTTCTGCTGATGTTTGTGGGCGCGTGCGCCGGCAGCACGGGCGGCGGCATTAAAATTTCGCGTGCACTCATTTTAGGCAAAACCGTTCGGAAAGAGATTCACCACTTTCTGCACAGCCAAAGCGTGGGCAAAATTTCGATTGACAATAAAACCGTCCCGCACGAAGTAATCCGCGCGGTAAACGTGTATATGGCGGCATATGTGCTGATTTTTGCAGTGTCTTTGCTTTTAATCAGCTTTAACAATTTTGATTTTGCCACCAATTTCACCGCCGTTGCCGCAACGCTGAATAATATAGGCCCCGGCCTTGAACTGGTCGGACCGACCCATAACTTTTCGCTATACTCAAACGGTGCGCAGCTGGCTATGATTTTCGACATGCTTGCCGGCCGTCTGGAACTTTTCCCGATATTATTGCTTTTCTCCAAGAGCACATGGAGAAGATTTTAACAGAACATTTTTTCTATCCGATTATCTTCCGCAGACTTTACAGCCTGCGGATTTTTATGCCTCAACAAAATTTTTAAAAAACGCCTTGACAAATAAAATCGGGTGTGGTACAATGATTTCGAATAGTTGAGCACACGTGTGCTCGGATGGGGAGAATTGAATATGGCATTTTCCAGGGGAACGCGTTTGGTAGACGATATGTCCCGAAACATTATTGATACTGCCAAAAAAATCGTGGATGAAGAGGGCGCGGAACAGGTTAATGTTAAGCGCATTTTAAAGGAATTAAACATAACAAACCGCGTGTTTTACAACCGCTTTCAAAACGCGGAAGACGTTTTGCAGACGGTGTATGAAAACGCCGTGCTGGACATGCGCAGCTTTGTGGTTATGGCATATGACAGCACCATGGACTATTACGACTACATTGTAAATCTTGCCGTAACGGCACTTCAAAAGACATTTTTACTGAAAAAACAGTTTAAAAACTATATGTTTAAGCACGACGAATTAAGCACCGGCAACCGAAAATGGTGGATTGAGCAAATTGCAAACATTTTGGACTACGGGATTCAGAAAGGCTATTTAAATTCTGCTGTCAACACCAAAGAGGCCGGTTATGCGGTTTGGTGTTTCTGCCGCGGCTTCAGTGCCGAGGGGGTTGTGCAAAATCAAAGCTTAGAAGAGGCCGAACACTCATTTAAGCTCGGCGTCGGCTATTTACTGGATGGAATAAAGGCAAAAAAACCTTTGCAGGAACCGAATCAAGCCGCAAAGGAACAGGACAGGGAGGCGTTTTGATGAATTTTAAAGTAATCGGAACAGGCAGTTATGTACCGGAGTTTACACTTTCAAACAACGATTTGGCAAACATGGTGGAAACCTCGGACGAATGGATCACCCAGCGCGTGGGCGTGAAAACCCGCCACATCTCAACAGGTGAGGGCAGCGCTGATTTCGCATATGAAGCGGCAAAGCGCGCTCTCGAAATGAGCGGCACTTCGCCAAAAGATTTGGATTTAATCATCGTTGCAACCTTCACGGGCGAAACACTGGTGCCCACGGTTGCGGGAACGGTGCAAATGAAGCTCGGCGCAACCTGCCCGGCATTTGACCTAAACACGGCGTGCAGCGGCTTTATTTTCGCGCTGGACGTGGCAAGCGGTTATTTTGCCCGCGGCAAAGTGAAAAAAGCGCTCATTATCGGTTCGGAACGGCTGAGTAAAGTCATTGACTGGACCGACCGCAACACCTGCGTCATCTTCGGCGACGGTGCGGGCGCAGCCGTTTTGGAAGCGGGAGAAAATTTCCTTGCCTCCGAGATTTACACCCACGGCGAAAACGAAGTTTTGTATCTGCCGTCCTTTAAAGGCGCATCGCCCTTTGACAAAAAGGAATACGACAAGCCCTATCTTTTCATGGACGGTCAGGAAACGTTTAAATTCGCGGTAAACGCGATTACAAGCAATTATAAAGCAGCGGCGGAAAGCGCGGGCGTTGCCCTTTCGGACATTGCCTATTTTGTGCCGCACCAGGCAAACATCCGCATTATTCAATACGCCGCAAAGCGGCTTGGCGTGCCACAGGAGAAGTTTTTCGTAAATATTGACAAATACGGAAACACCTCGGCGGCAAGTGTGCCCATTGCGCTTGACGAACTCAACCGCAGCGGCAAATTAAAGGAAAACGATTTGGTTGCGCTCGCCGCATTCGGCGGTGGCCTTTCCAGCGGCGCATGCATAATCAAATGGTAATACATTAAAAAACAAATAAAACATTTTTGGAGGTAATGAACATGACAACATTAGAACAGGTAAGAGAATTATTGGCAGAACATTTGGACGTAGACGTAGATACCGTTAAGGAAGATTCCACATTCGAGGATTTGGACATCGATTCTTTGGACGCAGTTGAAATCATGATGGAACTGGAAGACGCGTTCGGCATTGAAATTGCCCCCGCAGAAGCAGGCAAATCCGTAACCGAACTGGTTAAATACATCGATTCGAAGAAGGCATAAGTATGATTTATACACCGATTTGTGAAATGCTTGGGATAAAATATCCCATTTTCCAGGGCGGCATGGCACACATTGCAGACGGCACCTTAGCGGCTGCCGTTTCCAATGCGGGCGGCCTTGGCATTATAACCGCCATGAGCGGCAGCACCGATAATCTGCGCCGCGAAATTGCAGTTGCCAAATCCAAAACCGACAAGCCGTTCGGCGTGAACGTTATGCTTATGAGCCCGAACGCGGACGAGGTTGCAGACATTTTGGCAGAAGAGAAAATCGCGGTTGTAACCACCGGCGCGGGCGACCCGTCCAAATACATGGAAAAGTGGAAAGATGCCGGCATTAAAGTGATTCCGGTTGTTGCGTCGGTTGCCATGGCAAAATTGGTTGAGCGCGCGGGCGCTTCGGCAATTATTGCCGAGGGCGGCGAATCGGGCGGCCACGTGGGCGACACGTCCACCATGGCGCTTGTTCCCCAAGTTTGCGACGCGGTTTCCGTTCCCGTCATTGCGGCGGGCGGCATTGCGGACGGCAGGGGCATCGCGGCAGCGTTTATGTTAGGCGCCGTCGGCGTTCAGGTCGGCACGCGATTCCTTCTGGCAGACGAGTGCAGCGTGCATGAAAACTATAAAGCAAAATTATTAAAAGCAACGGATATTTCCACCATTGTAACCGGAAAACGGTTGGGGCACCCCGTAAGAAGCTTAAAAACACCATTTTCCAAAAACTACGCCAAAGCAGAATACAGCTCCATCTCGGATGACGATTTGGAAAATCTTGCAGTCGGCGCCCTTCGCCTTGCGGCCAAAGACGGCGACGAGAAAAAAGGCTGTTTCTTAGCAGGCCAAATCGCGGGTATGCTTCACAAAAAGCAGCCGGCGGCAGAAATGATTACAGAAATGTTCAGCGAAGCAGAATCAATTTTGAACGGAGCAAAAAAATGGGTAAAATAGCATTTGTTTTTTCAGGTCAGGGCGCACAGTACAGCGGCATGGGTAAATCGCTGTATGAAACAAGCGCGGCGGCGCAAAGCTTATACGCCTACGCGGAAAGCAAACGCCCCGGAACCATGGCACAGTCCTTTTCGGGCACAGACGAAGAATTAAAGCAAACGAAAAACACACAGCCCTGCCTATATCTGGTAGACATCTGCGCAGCGCTTTCTTTAAACGAAAACGGCGTTTTTGCAGATATGGCAGCAGGCTTTTCACTTGGCGAAATTGCTGCCCTTGCCTATTCGGGCGCGTTCACGCCCGAAACCGGTTTTGACATTGTGGTAAACCGCGGCGCGTGCATGCAAAAAGCCGCCGAACAGTTCGACACGGCAATGACTGCCGTTTTGAAATTAGACAGCAAAACCATCGAAGAGGTTTGCGCCTCCTGCAAAGATGTGTACCCCGTAAACTACAATTCGGCGGCACAAACCGTTATTGCGGGCACAAAAGCGGGCATTGCGGAGTTTAAAGAAAAAGCAGCGGCACTTCCCTGCCGTATGATCGACCTGCCGGTCGGCGCGGCTTTCCATTCTCCCTTTATGAATGACGCGGCGGAGGATTTCGGCCGTGCGCTTTCGGAATTTGACGTTTCCTCGCCCGAACTTGCCATATACGCAAATATGACGGCGGATTTATACCCCGAGGACGTGAAAACGGCAATGCAAAACCAGATTAACCACCCCGTAAAGTGGAACGAAACCGTTTTGAACATGATTGAAAACGGCGCGGACACATTTATAGAGTGCGGCGCGGGCAAAACCCTTTGCGGACTGATTAAGAAAATTTCCAAAGACGTGCGCGTGTTCTCCGTGCAGGACAGCGACTCGTTAAAAGAAACCTTAGAGGCGGTGAAATAAATGCTGAAAGGAAAAACAGCGGTTATAACAGGCGCAAGCCGCGGCATTGGCAGAGCTATTGCTTTAAAATTTGCGGAATGCGGCGCAAATGTTGCCGTTTTGTATGCCGGTAACACAGAAAAGGCGGAAGAAACGGTGCGCGAAGCTTTAAGCTACGGCGTAAACGCCAAGGCATACCTTTGCGATGTAGCTTCCCTTGCTGCGTGTAAGGAGACGGTTGCACAAATCACCGAAGATTTCGGCGGCATTGACATTTTGGTGAACAACGCGGGCATCACGCGCGACAAACTGGCGCTGCAAATGACCGAAGAGGATTTTGACGCGGTTATCGACACCAATTTAAAAGGTGCGTTTCATATGATTTCCTGCGTGTACCGCCTGTTTATGAAAAAGCGGTACGGTAAAATTATCAACATCAGCTCGGTTTCGGGCATTATGGGCAACCCCGGTCAAGCGAACTATTCCGCCTCCAAGGCGGGCATTATCGGGCTCACCAAAACCATTGCCAAAGAACTTGCGGCAAGAAATGTGTGCTGCAATGCCATCGCACCCGGCTTTATCGAAACCGACATGACCGAAAATTTTAAAGACAATGCGGAGCTTTTAAACACAATTCCGCTTAAACGTATGGGAAAAGCCGAGGAAGTGGCAGCCCTTGCGGCATTTTTGGCAGACAATACGTCAGACTACATCACGGGCGAGGTTATCCGCATAGACGGCGGACTTGCCATGTAAAAAGCAAATCAGAAAGGCTGTGATTTGAAAATGAGAAGAGTTGTTGTAACAGGCATGGGCGCCGTAACGCCCGTCGGCAATGATGTGGCGGCATTTTGGGAGTCCCTGATCAACGGCAAAAACGGTATTGACCTTATTACACGGTTTGACACCGAAAATTTTAAAGTGAAATTAGCGGCAGAGGTTAAAGATTTTAACCCCTTGTTATATATAGAAAAATCAGATGTCCGCAAAACAGACCTGTTTGTGCAATACGCGCTTTACGCGGCAGCACAGGCAATGGAGGACAGCGGCATAGACGGAAAAATCGATGAAGAGCGCCTCGGCGTATACTTTGGCTCGGGCACGGGCGGATTTGAAACTTTTATTCATGAGCATGATGTGCTTTTAGAGCGCGGTCCGCAGCGCGTGTCCCCCATGTTTATTTCCAAAATGATTTCCAACATCGCGGCAGGCAACATTGCGATTAAACACAATGCTAAAGGTCCCTGCCTTTCCATTACAACGGCGTGTGCAACCGGTACAAGCTGCATAGGCGAGGCATACCGCGCCATTAAATTCGGCTATACGGACGCCGTAATTGCGGGCGGCAGCGAGGCGGCAATTACCCCCCTTGCGGTTGCGGGCTTTGACAATTGCATGGCGCTTTCGGAATCGGCCGATAAAGACAGTGCCTCCATCCCCTTTGACAAGCGCCGGAACGGCTTTGTTATGGGCGAGGGCGCGGGCGCTTTAATTTTAGAGGAATACGAGCACGCAAAACAGCGCGGTGCGAAAATTTATGCCGAGGTTTGCGGCTACGGCAGCACATGCGACGCGCACCACGTTACCGCCCCCGACCCCGAGGCAGTCGGCTCGGCAAAAGCGATCGCCGACGCATACAAAGAATCGGGTATCGACACCGAGCGCATTTACATCAACGCGCACGGCACCAGCACTCCGCTGAACGATAAAACCGAAACTTTGGCGATAAAGAAGGCTTTGGGCGACAAAGCGGCAAAGGTGCACATCAGCTCCACCAAGTCCATGACGGGTCACATGCTGGGTGCGGCGGGCGCTGTCGAGGCAATTGCAGCGGTTCTTGCCTTGGATAACAGCATTATTCCGCCCACAATCGGCTATAAAGAGCAAGACCCCGAGTGTGATTTAAACTACACCCCGAACAAAGCCGAAAACGCAGATATTGACCTTGCCATGTCGGTGTCCTTAGGCTTTGGCGGGCACAACGCGTGCGTTGCGTTTAAAAAGGTGACCGATCATGAATAAAGAAGAACTTAAAAACATATTGCCCCACCGCGACAACATGCTTTTGATTGACGAAGCAGAGTGCATAGACGGTGTGGCACACGGCAAAAAGACGATTACGGGCGATGAATGGTTTTTAAAAGGCCATTTTCCCGATAATCCTGTGGTTCCGGGCGTTATTTTGTGTGAAATCCTCGGTCAGTCGGTTTGCGTTTGCTTAAACGGTGCTGTTGCGGGCAACAAACTGCCGCTGTTTACCGGCTTAAACAACGTTAAATTCAAGCGTCCCGTTAAACCGGGCGACACATTCGAAACCGAGTGTGAAATCACAAAAATCAGAGAACCGTTCTATTTTGCCAAAGGAAAAGGCACGGTAAACGGAAAAACCTGCATCACGGCGGAATTTTCGTTTGCCATTGTGGATAAGGAATAACTTTTTCACACAGCACACGCTGTGCGAACGGTATATCGGCATGGAGGAAAAGATCATGTTTGGACTCGGAAAAGCAAAACAACCCGATTTAAAACAGGCGGTTGCCTGCAAGAAATGCGGTGCGGAAGCGCCTTACGGCACTTGGCAGGAAAACGCATTTGTGTGCCCGTCCTGCGGCGCATATGCGCGTATGCACGCGCGTGAACGAATTGCGCTGATTGCAGACGAAAACACCTTTTCGGAAACCGACAAGGGATTAAAAAGCAAAAATATTTTAAATTTTCCGAACTATGATGAGAAAATCAGCAAAGCAGAAGAAACAAGCGGCGAAAACGAGGCGGTTGTGTGCGGCATTTGCCGAATCGGCGGCGTGAAATGCGGCATATTTGTTATGGATTCGCACTTTATGATGGGCAGCATGGGCACGGTTGTAGGCGAAAAAATTACACGCCTGTTTGAGCGCGCGCAAAAAGAATCCCTCCCGGTTGTGGGCTTTACCACCTCGGGCGGCGCCAGAATGCAGGAGGGCATGTTCTCGCTTATGCAAATGGCAAAGGTCAGCGGGGCGGTAAAACGCCACAGCGACGCGGGACTTTTATACATCGCGGTTTTAACCGACCCGACCACCGGCGGTGTTACGGCAAGCTTTGCCATGGAGGCGGACATAACGGTTGCAGAGCCCGGCGCTTTGGTCGGTTTTGCGGGTCAGCGCGTTATCGAGCAAACCACGGGTCAAAAACTGCCCGAAGGCTTCCAGCGCGCGGAGTTTATTCTGCAGCACGGCTTTGCGGATTTAATTGAAGAAAGAAAGAAATTAAAATATACATTGGCTAAAATTTTAAAACTGCACACAAAATAAGTCCTATTTTCACAGGAACTTTATGAATATTTCGGACGGAAAGGAATTTTTGAATCATGAAAGCATATGAACGCGTAATGCAGGCGAGGAATGCACATCGGCCTATGGGGCTGTATTATATCAACCGTCTTTTAACCAATTTTGTGGAAATGCACGGCGACCGCCGCTTTAGCGACGACGCGGCAATCGTAGGCGGCATCGGCGATTTAAACGGCATGCCCGTCACCATTATTGCCATGGAGCGCGGCGCGACGGTGGAAGAGCGCATTAAGCGCAATTTCGGCTGTCCGAGTCCCGAGGGGTACAGAAAAGCCCTCCGCCTTATGAAACAGGCGGAAAAATTTCACCGCTCCGTTATCTGCCTGATTGACACCTCCGGCGCATTCTGCGGAATCGGCGCGGAAGAGCGTGGCCAAGGGCAGGCAATTGCGGAGAACTTAATGGAAATGATGACCTTAAAAACCCCCGTTATCTCGGTTGTCATCGGCGAGGGCGGCAGCGGCGGCGCTTTGGCGCTGGGCGTTGCGGACAGTGTGATTATGCTGGAAAATGCCGTTTATTCGGTTATTTCGCCTGAGGGCTGCGCCAGCATTTTGTGGAAAGACTCCGCAAAAGCTCCCGACGCGGCAGAGGCATTAAAAATCACCGCCAAAGACCTAAAAAAGCGCGGCATTATCGAAACGGTTATCCCTGAAGAAAACCGCACAAATGAGGAAATTTGCGATGCTTTGAAAGAAGAGCTGTTAAAGCGTCTTGAAAAATCAACCAAACTTCCGACCGATAAGCTTTTAGAGGCGCGCTACAACCGATTCAGAAAAATCGGACAGTAAAATAAACAAACGAAACGGCTGAACAGTATGTTCAGCCGTTTTTTATAAAATGTTGCATTTTTTGCCGTTTTATAGTAAAATAGAACAAAGTAAACATAGGGACGGACAGAAAATGACCAACAATAACCAAAAATATGAAATATGTGATGCGCACTGCCACATATTCCCCGAAAAAATAGCCGTAAAAGCGGCAGAATCTATCGGCACGTTTTACGATTTACCCATGCTTTCGGCAAGCGGCTCGCCCGCCGCACTGATTGAAAGCGGCAGAAAAATCGGCGTTTCGCATTATTTGGTGTGCTCCGCTGCAACGGCGGCGCACCAGGTGGAATCCATAAACCGCTTTATCTTGTCGGAATGTGAAAGCCACCCCGAATTTATCGGCTTCGGCACACTTCACCCCGATTATGACAAAATAGACGAAGAAATAGAATTTTTAGCATTGCACAAATTACGCGGCATAAAACTGCACCCCGACTTTCAAAATTTCAATATTGACGACAAACGCGCCTACCCCATTTACGAGGCGGCAGAAAAAGCGCGTCTTCCCATTTTGTTTCACACAGGCGACAACCGTTATGACTATTCAAGCCCCATGCGTTTAAAACACATTTTAAAAGATTTTCCGCACCTTACCGTCATTGCCGCGCATTTTGGCGGCTGGCAGCGGTGGAAAGAGGCAGCAAGCGCGCTTGCGGACGAAGAAAACGTGGTGTTCGACACCTCTTCTACTATTCCCTTTTTAAAAGACGCCGATGTGCGTTCTCTCATTTCCGCCTACGGAACAGACCGCCTGTTTTTCGGCACGGATTTTCCCATGTGGAAACACGATGAGGCACTGGAACACTTTTTAAATCTCGGCTTAACCGACCGTGAAAACCGCGCAATTCTGTCCGAAAATTTCAAAACATTCTTTTCAATTGACTAAAAAAAGCGTTCGGCGCTGCTGCACCGAACGCTTTTTTCTTTCATTAAAGAAACATGCATGTTCCAGCAAAACATATGACAATGCTTAAAATCAACCGTTTTGAAACCTTTTCTTTAAAAAACAGCAATCCCGCCACAGAGGATAGAACAATTGTTCCGCCCGTAATAATCGGGTATAAAACCGTTGCCGGCAAATGTTTCGCGCCGTTTAACTGAAGAATATAAGACAGACCGCTGAGCAGCGTTGAGCACACGATTAAAAGTATGCCCCAACCAAAACCGCCGCCGTTCCGCTCGACGACATGCGCATCTTTTTTGGCAATTTTCACCGCCAAACAGGCAATAGAGGCAATAATAAACTTCGCCACGCCCGTTGCAATAACAAATTCCGTTTCCGATACGCAAAAGCGCACTTTTTCAATCTGATGCATTTTCCCCGCAACGCTGCTTATGCCGTTTAAGAAAAATATGATGATGCACAAAATAAGTATGCGCCTGCTCGGCAGTTTTCTGTCATTTGCCGTAATCGCCATTGCGGATAGGATGAAAACAAGCCCCGCCACATGCAAAACCGAAAGCTTCTCTCCTAAAAACAAAACGCCCCACACATACGGAACAAGCATGCCGCCGCACATTAAAAACAAAGTGTAAAAAGCCATACTGCCCGATTTAAGCACCTTGAATCCGAGTATATTATAGCTCATAATACTAAGCGCGACAACACCCGCCATCAGCATGGAAAACGGCGAAAATTCAAACTTAAACCCGTTGATTGCGTAAAAGATTACGGCTGTAAACAATCCCAACAGCGCATTAAATGTAAGCCCTGTTTCAACTGCGGTTCCGTATTTTTTCTGATACAGCTTGTTCACAACAAAATCCCCGGCAAGAAGAGCCACCGACGCAACCGTCATTAAATAGTATTTCATATCTTTTTCCTTTCGCAGTGCACCCGTCTTAAATCGGCTTGCAGCAAAATGCCTCGTCCGCCCGCGAAAGAATGCTGCCGGGCGTTTTGTCACACTTTAAGTTCTTAATTTCCACATCGCCGTCCGTCCAGGTTTTAATCAGCATTTTCGCATTATAGCCCGATATTTGCACATTCTCAAGCCGAATTTTTTCAAAATTTGCCGCTTGCATAAACTCGGTATCCCCACAGCCGTCCTTCATTGAAACCTTGCAGTTTTTCATATACAAAGTCACCTTTTCGTTTAAATCGCCATACAAAATCGACGGCATGGACAGGTTTGTTGCCGTGATATTTTCAAATTGAATGGATTCAAGCGGACGGTTCAGCTGCCAAAACTCATTTCCGGAATAATTGTAGTGCAGCAGCTTATCCGCACCGTCCACCGTGCAGTCGGAAACAATAATATTGCCCGGTCTGTGTGCAATCTCGGCGGAATAATCTCCGTAATATGTAAAAACGCTGAGCATATTGTTCCGGTGTCCGGCAAGAGTCGGCTGAACGCCGTTTCGTTTTTCCTCATCCGTAAGGCTTCCTCTGAAAAGATATCTGCACGGTCCGTATATGCGGCATTTCTCAACAAATACATTGGTGCCGCCGAATCGCATTGCACTGCATGCGGAGTTTAAGGTGCACCCCGTCACAAAAACATTTGTGTTTGCAAATCCCGCAACGCAGTCGTCGCCCGTGTAAAAATCACAATCTTTAATTTTAACGTTTTCGCAGCCTGTAATATGTATGCCGTCATGACCGGCAAAAGCGGAAATGTTTTCTGCGACAACATTTTCACAGTAAAAAAGCGCATTTGCCCAGTTCGCGCTGTCCTTAACGGAATAGCCCGAAAGACGCACATTTTTGCAATAAAACATATTTATGCAGTGCGGTCCGCGGTAATTTTCTTCGCCGAGTTCATCAAAGCAGTCGCTGCCGTCAAGAAATGCATTTTCTTCGCCGATAATTGCAACATTTTCCGCATGTATGGCCTTTATAAGTGCATGATTCCAGCGGCTGCCCGGCTTTTGCAAAAATTCATAATCCTTAACCGCATCCATTTCGGTTCTTTTCCACAGCTTATCCGTAACTTCACCGCCGTCTAGCGGTTCAATTTTGTCGTTTAAATAACCAAAATAATCCTCCGGATTGCGGCTGCCTTTCAGCGTCGCACCCGTCTTTAAATAAAGTGTGCAGTTCGACCGCAACCGAATACCGCCCGTTAAATAAACGCCCGCGGGAACAACAATCGTTCCGCCGCCGTTTTGAAAACACACATCGATTGCCCGCTGAATTTTCTCCGTTTGAAGTTCGGTCGAACCGGACACAGCACCGAATTCCGTTATAAAAAACTGTTTATTATTCATTTGCATTCTCTTTCTTCCTCACATCATTTTACTCTTTTTCAAAAAACAGCCTGATGCCCATGGGCGATACTGTTATTTCACCGTGCTCTTCTTTTTCCTCCAAAAGGTTATAAAGCGGTTTTTCAAGGATAATTTTCTTTTCTTCCTTTGAACAGTTCATCACAAAATAATATTTTTCGCCGTCACCCTCGCGCAAAGATACGCTGACATGTTCATCAGCCGAAATGCCTGAAACAGTCTTAACGCCCGCACTTTTCGCAACCTCTTGCATGAAATCGGTTAAAAATTCTTCATTCGGCTGAAATGCAACATAATATGCCGTGCCCTTTCCGAACGCATGCTTCATAACGGCGGGTGAGCCCTTAAAATAGTCGGTTTCATATGCAGCAACCGTTTCTGCGCCCTCAGGGATAACCACCTCGGCAATCCGCTCTGCTGTATACGATTTTCCGTTATATAAAACGGAATTTTCACCGATTTGTCCATATCCGACTAATTTGTAATTATTTACTTCTTCCGTCCTCAATCCGAACAGCTCACGAAGTCCAAGCCCCGGAACACCACCTAAGAAACACAAATCGGTATCGTCCGCAACCGCGGTAAGATAAGTCGAAACAAGTGTTCCGCCGTTTTTTACATATTCTTTCATTTTGTCTGCCAGTCCCTCATTCATTAAATAAGGCGCGGGCATAAACACAACCTTGTATTTTGAAAAATCGATGTCGTAGCCGACAATATCAGCCGCCACATTTTTGTTCCACAGCGCATTAAATGCGTTTTGCGCCGTTTCCTCATATCCGTTTTTCTCGTCAGACCAATACATGTTCGGCTCGCCGTAAAGCGCCCAGCGGGTTTCCCAGTCGTAAGTCAGCGCCACGTCAGCCTTAATTCCGGTGCCGATTACGCCGTCCATCTTCTTTAAATATCCGCCGATTTTTTTAACATTTTGGAACACGCGCGTATCGGATTTTCCGTAGTGGTCCACAACTGCGCCGTGGAACTTTTCGCCCGAACCGCGCCCTTTTCGCCACTGAAAATACTGCAGCGTATCCGCGCCGTTCGCGATAAACAAAAATGCCTCCAAAAGCTGCTCTTCGTTCGATTTCTGCTTGGAAAAATTCATGCTCCACTGATTAATGCCCGGCGCGCTTTCCATAACCATAAAGGGTTTTCCGTGCTTCATGCCGCGGCACAGCGCACAGTCAAACGCCGTTTTCTGCGCCGTTTTCAGTGTATTGCTCCACCACGCGGGGTAAAAATCATTGGAATACACATCCAGAACCTCCGCCATGTCGCGGTGATTGTAACCCGCAAAAATGCCCATGCAGTTGGTGGTAATTGCCTTGTCCGAATATTTTCGAACCGCGTCTGCCTCATTTTTCGCAAAATCAACCGTTTGGTGCGAAATAAACCGTTTCCAGTCCAAATTATGACCGTTCGTGCCGCCCTCGCCCGTATACTTATCGTGCGGCGGGTTGATTTGGTCGAACCGCTGATAGCGGTGACTCCAAAAACGCGACCACCACGCACGGTTTAACTTTTCAATATCGTGGTCATATTTTTCGGCAAGCCACTTACGAAAAGCGTCCACGCACAAATCGCAGTAACACGCGCCGTTGTATTCGTTTGATAAATGCCAGCCCGCAAGGGCAGGATGGTTTGCATACCGTTCGGCTAATTTCTCATCAATTATGCGCACTTTTTCACGGTAAACCGGTGACGTGTAGCAGTGGTTGTGGCGATAGCCGAACAAAATTCGCTTTCCGTTTTCCATAACCCGCAAAACCTCGGGATATTTTTCGGCAAGCCACACAGGCCGCGCACCGGACGGCGTGGCAAGCACCACCTTTCCGCCGTTTTGAGCGACCTTGTCCATCACCTCATCCAAAAGCGAGAAATCAAATTCTCCCTCTTCCTTTTCAATCTCTGCCCAGGCAAAAATGCCCGCCGTCATTTCATTGCAGTTTGCCTCTTTCATCAGCCGCATGTCCTCGTCTACAATTTCGGGCATATCCACCCACTGTTCCGGGTTATAGTCCCCGCCATGCAGAAAATGCGGAAAGTCTTTGCAAATCGGGTCATACTTTTTCATAATTTTTGCTCCTTATCCTTTTTTATTTATTATACGTTTAATAAATCAAAAAGTAAATAGAATATATTCCATTTTTATATGAATATATTACAAAACAAGCCCTGCTTACAGCGGGGCTTGTTTGAGCGTGTCGATAAAGTCGACACTTTCAAAGAGAAAACTCGCTTCACTCGCATTCTCTTTGATTCAAGGGCTTTCGTTCGCACGGCGCTCACCGCGCCAGCCCTTGCAATGAGCCAAAAATCAGGCACATGTCCTGATTTTTGGCGTATTTTAGTTTTGAGGGAATTTCCCTCAAACTCCCTTTTCTTGTCGAAAAACTATGTTTTTCGACAGTCTGAAACAAGCCCTGCTTACAGCGGGGCTTGTTTCATTATTTTATTTTTAATATTTCCAAAGCAAAGATTTTAAAATCACCGCAATAGTCTGTAAAATACAACGTTTCGGGCTGCATTGTCGAATGATTTTTAACGATTCCCTCTGAAAATGTCGGCTCTGAATCGCATTTTAGAACAAAACCCCCGATTTGAACACCGTCTTTTGTAAGAATCGGTTTTTTAAGGCTGACAAACCGCTCGCAAATCTCATGTTTATCATTGTCCGAAAACGCATATGTATCACAAAGCACAACACCGTTTTCCCGAACTTCAAATCGTCTTTTAAGGGATTGTAATGACTTATGCTTGTACGCGCCGCCAATGTCGGCTGTGAAGAAATCCTCCCCCGCGGCAACCTCTGCCGCCGCAAATTTTGCCCCCGCACTTTGCGCTGTCTTATCTATAATCGGCACCGAGTGCCCCAAAGAAGAATTGCACAAATCAAGATAGCGGGTTTCGGGGTTAAAATACGCCTGCGTGTATTCCCCGCTGCCGTAATCACAAAGCACCTGGTCGCCGTTTGCGGCAAGAATAAAACTACCCACATCGTTGTGGTTGTGCGCCTCGTCATTGTTGCCCGCCTTTGCAGCAAAAGAAAAGTTTTGCTTGTGCGCCAAAAACCACCCCGCCGTTTTCAAAAATTCCGTGCCCGTTTCCTCCGATATCGAAGTGCTTTCGTCCTGCCACAAAACATTCCGCACGGTAGAGGCAAACCGTCCGCAAAAATCCATATAGCTCGGATTAATGCCCTGCGGAATATGAATATTTTTATACGTTTTTGTAAGAAATGCGGTCAGCCCCGGAAAATAATTTACCTCCCGCGGACAATCCGAAAAGCTGACAATTGTCCCGCTGATAAACACTTTCTGCTGAAAATGCGCTGCCTTTTCAGCCATTTCCCTATGCAGCAAATCCTCGCCCGTCATGTTAAGCAAAAGCTCGGCAAAATAAATGTAGTAACCGAATCCGTAGTTCCAGTAGTCAAGCCCCTCAAAGCAAACCCCTTCTTCGCTAAATCCCGAAAGAAAACAGTCCATCGCCCCTAAAATGCGCGGTTTCACCTTTTCAAATGCCTCTTTATTTTCATATAAATATGCCATGCCGACGCAGCCTGCGCACACTGCCGACCAGTTAAAGTCAACTGTTTCCCACCAAAATGTTTTTCGCTCAAAAGGTGCAAAAATGCGGCGATTTAACTCAAAACGCATGCGGCTTGTGAGCCTTTCGGGCAGTTTATCCCCCATAAAATGCAAAATCTCCGCGATTGCCTCGCCCGTTTCTGCTGCAAACAAATCGATAAAGTCAAACTTTTCGCTCATTTCGGTTTCGTTTTCCGAATGATTAGGCAAGCACCACGAAAATTCGTTGCAAATGCACCAAATCGTTTCCACTAAAATATCACGGTATTCATCCGTTTCATAAATATAATAAAGCATAAAAGACGCCGCAAGCCGACGGCGATACATAAAATATTTGCGTTCAAACTCTTTTCTCGAGCCGCTTACAAAATACTCGTCATACTCTTTATAGGTGTACCCCTCCGGAATTTCAAAAGTATCTTTTAGGCTCTTTTTCAGGCTTTCAATCACAGGGCTGTACATGTCGTTTTTTTGAATTGTTTTTCCGTCAACCGGCATTTTTCTCACACTTTCCTTTGTTTTTTCTTATTATAATGCAAACCATCGGAAAAGTAAATAGATTATATTAAAAAAGGGAACAGTTTTTTCAAAACTGTTCCCTTTAAAATTTTCCATCATTTCCCCGCCGCAGCGCGGTCGCAGATAATGGTCACGTCCGGATGAACATTTAACATGGTCGCGGGCGAATTGGTTTCCACCGAATCGCTCATCAGCTGACGGATTGCGTTTTTCTTCGCATCGCCCGATGCCATCAGAACGATTTTCTTCGCCTTCAAAATGCCGGACAGGCCCATGGTCAGCGCACAGGTCGGCTGATCACCGCCGCCAAAAAAGCGGGAATTTGCCTGAATTGTGCTCTCGGTCAAATCGGTTTTGTGTGTTTTGGTGTATAGAAAGCTGCCCGGCTCGTTAAAGCCGATATGACCGTTGTTTCCGATTCCCAAAATCTGCAAATCAATGCCGCCCGATGCTTCAATTGCCTTATCAAACGCCGCACATTCTCCTTCTGGGTCGTTCGTTTCGCCGTTTAAAATGTGGCAATTTTCGGGTTTTAAATTCACATGGTCAAACAAATGCTCGTACATGTATGTAAAATAACTGTTCGGATTGCTGCGCAAAATGGGGTAATACTCGTCCAAATTAAAGGTGGTAACCTCCGAAAAGTCAAGCTCACCTGCCCGATAGCGCTGCACGAGGTTCTCATACATGCCGATCGGCGTTGAACCCGTAGCAAGTCCCAGCACGCTTTTGGGTTTTAACAAAACCTGTGCCGAAACCATTTCCGCTGCGCGGACAGACATCTCCTCATAATTTTCACACACAATAACTCGCATTTTTTTGTCCTTTCTACGCCGTAATCTCTCTTAAAAATGCCAGCGATTTTTTAACGCCCTCCACGCAGTCCTCCGCGCCTTCATATTCCACGTCCGCATAGCCGTCAAAGCCTGCCTGTTTTAGTGCGGCAAAACACTGCTTTGCACGCACATCGCCTTCACCGACGGAAACACCCATCAGGCGGTTGCACGCACGGGTTACAAAGCCTTTCTGCTCGGTAACATCGTAAAAATCGGTCTTCACAAAATCTTTCGCATGCACCAAAACCGCAAGATTTGCAAGCCGTGCCACACAAAGTTCGGACTGTAAATCGGCACACATAAAGTTGCCGATATCGGTCAAAAGCCCGAAGTTTTCGTGGTTTACCGCCTGCACCAGGCGCTCTAAGCGCTCGGGTTCCTGGCAAATCAAACCGTGATTTTCAATAGCGGTGCGGATTCCTTTTTCGGCTGCATACGCCGTAACTTCCCTTGTACACTCAGCGATTGCGGGCAGTGCGTCATCATAGGTGCGGAACTCTTCATACGTATACATCACATCGTGCCGCAGAACAGACGCGCCCAAAATGTGCGCAATATCCACGCATTTTTGAATGCGCCGCACTTCCTCTTTTCGCTTATTTTCATCTTTCAGCGCAAAGCATGCGCCGACCGCATAGGCGGAAATTTCAATTCCCACCTTTTCCGCTTCTTTTCGGATATTTTCCGCATATTCCTCAACAGATACACCCTCAGGAGGGGTTAAATCGGTAAATTCGATAGCGTCAAAACCAATCTCCTTTGCCTTTTTTATGGTGTCAAACTGCGTCATTTTCTTTTGGGCAATATACTGCGAAAAAGAATACGCACTAACGCCGATTTTCATGCTTTTCCCCTCCGATTACTCAATCACGATTTCGCGTTTCTTTTCAGCCGACTCGTAAACCGCGTTCAAAATCTGCATAATTGCAACGCCGTCTTCTGGCATGTTGCGGCAGTTCGGGTCGTTGTTTAACGCATGCTCCACAAAGTGGTGAATTTCGCCCTTAAACATTTCGGTAAACAAATCGTCGCCGAACGAAACAATCGGTGTAATATCGGTTAAATAGCCTTCCGTCTTTGTGAAAATCTTAAGATCCGGATAAATACGCATACCGCCCTTTGTTCCGTAGATTTCAAGGGAAATAACGTCTTTTTCGATGTTCTGGCTGAAGCTGGTTTCCACATTTAAGGTCTGACCGCCGTCAAAACGAATGTATGCGGTTGCCATATCTTCAACGTCGCTCTCGGGCGAAAAGTCTGCCGAACGGTACCAGGTAAAGTTTTTAACGCCTTCGTCCATACCGATTCCATAAAATGTCGAGCCCGTAACGGTTACCGGCTTGGGTTTGCCCATCAAGTAGCGCGCAAGGTCAATCATGTGCACGCCAAGGTCCAAAAGCGGACCGCCGCCCGACCGTTTCTTGTCCGAGAACCAACCGCCCGGGTTGCCACGGCGACGGATACACGAGGTTTTTGCATAGTAAATGTCGCCCAAAATGCCGCTTTGAATCAAATCAAGCGCGGTTTCCGCATCTTTACCGAAACGGCGTACAAAACCGATCATCAAAAGCTTGCCCGTTTCTTCGGCAACCTTTTTCATTTCAATTGCCTGCTCTGTGCGCATTGCCGGGGGCTTTTCACACAAAACATGCTTGCCTGCCTTCATTGCCGCAATGGCAATTTCCGCATGCTGATTGTTCCAGGTGCAAATGCTTACCGCTTCCACGTTTTCGTCTTTCAAAAGCTCGTGGTAGTCCTCATAGCATTTCACATCCACGCCGTATTTTTTTGCCATTTCTTCCGCTCTGCCCGGCTTAATATCGCAGAACGCAACCAGTTCCGCAAGCTCTTCGTTGATGTAGCTTTGAATATGAATGTTGCTGATAGAGCCTGTGCCGATAACGCCGACTTTTAATTTTCTCATACTGCTCATCCTTCCTTTTTATCTATTTTTTACGCTTTTTCGGTTAAATTCTTTAAATAGTCAACCGCCGCTTTAATGTCCTTTTCGGGTGTGTCGCCGCACTCGCGCTCAACCGTCAAAAATCCCTTGTATCCGACTTCGGACAGTGCCTCTAAATATTTCGGGAACGGAACGCCGCCCGTGCCGAGAGGCAGTTCTTCGTATTTAACGCCTTCGGTTGCGGTCGCGGGGCTAACCTGCACACCGTCCTTTGCGTGGGTATGTACAATGTAGTCTTTTAATGTATAAACTGCCTGAACCGGGTCGTCTGCAACAAGCATAACCAAGTTTGCGGGGTCTAAATTAACCGCAACGCCGTTCGAATGAAGAGAATCCAAAAATTCTTTTAAAACAAGCGCGGGCTCGGGACCGGTTTCAACCGCAAAATGCGCATGCATGCTGTCTGCAAATTCTGCCAAAGTAAAGCATGCTTCCTGCATAATTTTATACTGCTCCGCATTCTTGTCGTTCGGTACTGTGCCGATGTGGGTCGTCACAATATTGCAGTCCATGTCAAGCGCAAGCTCCATAATACGCTTGGACTTTTCCACATTTACCTTGTTCTTTTCAGGATCGGTGAAGCCCTCCCCCAAATCGCCGCAAATGGCAGAAAATTTCATGCCGTTTGCATTTAAGATGGAAACCAGTTCTTTCTTTTTGTCATTTGTAATCTGTTCCGGTGAAAATTCGCCTCTTGTGCAGTAGGTCTGCACGCCCTTTGCACCCATTTTTGCCGCCTTTTCCACCGCCGTCTTAAAATCAGTACGGAAGGAATCGGTCATAACGCCTATCGGGAACTTTGTCATATCGCACCTCCAAAATTTAAAAATATATTGCTTTCCTTATGATTTTATTGTATAATAGTTGTGAACAAATTGCAATCCCCAATGTTGCTGAATATTCGAACGATATTGCTCTTTTTGGAGGCAAAACCATGAAAACAAACCCATTTTTCGAATCGCATGTACTGGCAGCAAGGCAGCTTCCTTTTCTTTTTCATTTGGATGATATCAACGGCGGCTTTTGGGTCGAACCGCACTGGCACCCGAATATGGAGCTTTTGCTGTTTATGAAAGGCGAAGTGGTTGCAGAAATCGGCGCCGAGAAATTTAACAT